>CACYQU010000033.1 GCA_902776615.1 uncultured bacterium | reverse complement strand
CTCCAGCCGCGCTATTTGATGGTATTATCGAGCCGTTCAAGAGCATAGTTTCTCCAAAAGACATAGCGCATTATACCATATTTCTTCGAGGTACGGTATACCCTAACCGGCAAAATAGCATCACACATCAAGCAAAGGAATCAGAAGTAGCCGCCCTTGTCGATGATCTCGCTGATGGTGTCGCCCTGATGGAGGGGGGGGGGGGGGACAGACCCCGCCGGGCCCCAGAACCTGCCGGCGTCGAATGAGTAGCCTTTCTCGCGTATGTAGGCCGCGACCTCCTCGACGGAGGAAGCAGGCGACGGACGGATGCAGAGATGGGTGGGGTTGACCGCACCGACCGGTTTTGGTATTATACGCACAGTCAGTAAGAAAAAACCAAAACTACTATGCAGAATCTGCTGGAAACCTGGCTTGAGCCATTGTCCGAAGCCCCATTCCCCATGGAGGTTCTCCATGATTTTCTCAAGGAATACTCGCATCCTGGCTTCAAGGCTCACATGATGGTGAAGGAAGGCAAGCTGATTCGCCTGAAGCGTGGATGGTTCTGCGTAAACCCCAAGTACTCAAAGAAGAGCATAAACCACGGAGTGGTGGCGAACGTCCTCTACGAAGGGCCGTCGTACGTATCCATCGAATCGGCGCTTTCATATTACGGTCTGATACCCGAACGGACGATGGGCATGACATCTGTCGTGACCGGACGCTCCAAGACGTTCAGGACGCCTATCGGCTGGTTCAGCTACAAGTCGATTCCCGAAGACCTGTTTCCGATTGGCGTGAGAAGCGTTGACGGCTATCTGATGGCATCACCTGAAAAGGCACTCTGCGACTACCTCTACACGCGGAAGGACCTTCGAATCTACTCGCCAAAGACTCTCGCGTCATATCTCGAAGAGGATGTCCGTTTCGACTTCGACTCCTTCGCAAAACACGATCCGCAGATTTTCGCCGCGTATGCGGCATGCGGACACAAGGCGGCTCTCTTCAACGCTGCAGAAAGGCTTTTCAGATGACACTGTTCGACAAGATGGTATCCGACATGCGGCAGCAGCCGGATGTAATGGAGGACAACATCCAGCATGAAGTCATGCAGAAGATCGCACTTGCAGGGCTTGCACGCGGAGGATTCTTCGAGAAGGCCGCGTTCTACGGCGGCACTTGCCTACGGCTTCTGCACAACATGCGACGGTTCTCGGAGGATATGGACTTCTCGCTGCTGGAGCCAAACCGCAATTTCCGATTCGAGGACTACTTCCCCGCCGTCGTCGAGGAATTCAAGCTTGCCGGCAAGGACGTTGAGATCAAGATGAAGCACAAGGGGCAGCCGTCAGCGATCGAGAGCGCGTTCCTGAAGGAGACGTCCGACGTGTTCGACATCGGCTTCACGACGGAAAAGCGTCTCAAGGTCAAGATCGAGGTTGACATTGATCCGCCGCCGAAGTTCTCTACCGAGATGAAGACCGTTACCTCGCCACGGACATTCTGGGCTCGCTCCTACACGCTGCCCGACCTGTTCGCCGGCAAGGTGTCCGCCGCGCTCTTCAGAAAGTGGAAGCTCCGCATCAAGGGACGCGACTGGTACGATGTCGCCTGGTACATAACCAAGCGCGTGCCTCTCGACCTGACGCATCTTGTCGAACGCGCCAAGGAAAGCGCGCCAAAGGCGGATGTCTCGACGCCAGAGAAGGTCATCGCCGCGTTCGATGCGCGAATCGACGCCATTGATTTCGACAACGCGCGGGCGGATGTTGAGCCTTACGTGATGGACAAGTCGGAACTCGACATCTGGAGCGCGGAGTTCTTCCGCCAGATGGTACGCATGATCAAATTCGCATAGCTCCGAGAAGCGATAAACGGCAATCCTTACGCATACCGTTTATTGCTCGCTTGTGTCGGCTGCTTTTCTTGTGGACCAACCGGGGACAGGCACTGGTTTTTGGCCTACGTTTCTGTGCTTTGACATTCTTTGACAAAAATCGCCTTTCCGGTTTTAGACGCGACGATGCAGCAGGCGGGGACCGAGGCGGGCTTCCGCATGCAGCGACAAAGGGATTTGCCAGAAGTTATCGGATAAACTTGCGTTTACTTCCAGAACTTGTGTTTAGTTCCGGACACGACGAAGACGCTGGCAACCGCCAAGCTACTTACAGAGTGTCTTTTCTATTTGACAAACTGTGCATCTCTCGCTTCATTGCTATTTCTGGGCATGTGAAGGGGTCGGTATGCTTGGTGCAGTTTATGCAACCGGTGTAGAGCTTGTGCATCACTTCTGTCTTGGGAATCTCTTCGAATCCAAGTGCGCCGAAGAACTTGGGTGCGAATGTAAGCGCAACGATTTCTCCCGGTCCGAACGCAGAGACCCTTGAGATGATCGCCTCTACGAGGGCCTTTCCGATTCCTCGGCGCCTGAAGGCGCTTTTGACCGCGAGAGACTGCACCTCGACCGTCGCCGCACGCGCGTCGCCGAATTCCGGGTGTATCTGATATGTGGCGCACCCCACCATCTCGCCATTCGATTCGGCAACGAAGAAGCGGTCTATGGTCTCCACGATGTTGCCCATCGACCGCGGCACGAGCTGGTCGCGGTTGAGATGGACCATCGCGTATATCTTTTCGGCGTCGCCGAGTGTCGCAACACGAATCTCGAAACCGTTCCGCATCGTCAAACGAGCTTCGCCAGCTTCTCGGCGAGTCCGGTGTAGGTGGACGGCGAAAGCTTCAATAGCCGGGCCTTGTCGGCTTTGGGAAGCGGTAGCGCCGCAACGAAGTCGCGCATCGTCTCGGCGGTCACGCGGCGTCCGCGGGTAAGTTCCTTGAGCCGTTCGTAGGGATGGTCCATCCCGACTTTGCGCATGACGGTCTGTATCGGTTCGGCGAGAACTTCCCAGTTCGCATCCAGGTCTGCGGCGAGTCGCTCCTCGTTGAGCTCCAGCTTCCCGAGTCCTTTGAGCGTGGAGCGGATTGCGATAAGAGTATAGCCGAAGCCAACGCCCATGTTCCTGAGAGTCGTGGAGTCGGTGAGGTCGCGTTGCATGCGCGAGATGGGCAGCTTTCTTGCCATGAACCCCATAACCGCATTTGCAATGCCGAGGTTGCCTTCGGAGTTTTCGAAGTCTATCGGATTCACCTTGTGAGGCATCGTTGAAGAGCCTATCTCGCCTTTGACCGTTCTTTGTTTGAAGTATCCCATCGAGACATAGGTCCACACATCGCGGTCGAAGTCGAGCAGCACCGAGTTCCAGCGCTGCACGGCGTCGAACAGTTCGGCGATTCCGTCGTGCGACTCGATCTGGGTTGTGAGCCTGTTCTGCCGCAGACCGAGCGATTCGATCACCTTTCTGGAGAGGCTCTCCCAGTCTGCGCCAGGATACGCGGAAAGATGCGCGTTGAAGTTTCCGACGGCTCCGTTCATCTTTGCCGGCATGACAAGCCGGTCGATCTCGGCCGCCTGGCGGCGCAGACGCGCGACGGCCACGGCGAGCTCCTTGCCGACGGTTGTCGGCGAGGCTGGCTGGCCGTGGGTGTGCGCCAGCATTGGAACTTTGGCGTACTGCCTGGCCATGGCGGCGATTTTGCCGGCAACCTCGTCCATCGCCTCGCGGAGCACGGCCTTCCCGTCACGCAGCATCAGGGCGTGGGACATGTTGTTTATATCCTCGCTGGTGCATGCGAAATGTATGAATTCACTGCGCGATTCCAGGGAGGTGCCCTTGACCTTTTCTTTCAGAAAGTATTCAATGGCTTTGACATCGTGGTTGGTCGTCTTCTCGATTTCTTTCACGCGCGCTGCGTCTTCGATGGCCGTTCCTGAAGCGATCGCCCTGAGGGCCTTGCGTTCCGCAGGGGTGAGAGCTTTGCATTCCTTTATCTCTTTTGCGGCGCACAATGCCTCCAGCCAGGTGCATTCCACGAGTATGCGGCGCTTTATGAGGCCGTATTCGGAAAAGACATCTCTCAGTTCCGGGCATTTGCCCGCGTAGCGTCCGTCAAGCGGACTGATAGCCATGAGCATTTGGTTATTGGTCATGTGCGGTATTATACCAAAAATTCTTCGCGTGCGAAGCGGGCCAGAGCATCGCGCCAGTTCGGCGTGCGATAGCCAAGGAGATTCAGCACGCTTTTCTTGAGCGCGGAGTTTTTCGGGCGTGGCGCGGGTCGCGGAAACTCTGCCGTGGTGCACGGCACGACTTCACGCTTCAGTCCAAGAAGCCGGAAAAGCTCCACTGCAAGATCGTACCATGTGCACTGGTCTTCGCATGTCGCGTGCACGATACCGCTTACATATGGCTTGGTCAGAAGAAATGCAATCGCGTCCGCAACCGTATCGCAGCTTGTCGGGTTGCCTCGCTGGTCGTTGACGACCTTGAGCGGTGCGCCTTCCTGGGCTCCGAGTTTTGCCATCGTATGTATGAAACTCGGTCCGCCTGCGCCATACAGCCATGCTATCCTGAGGATCACGGCTTCGGGCAGAATCATCTGCACCATCTGCTCGCCCGCGAACTTCGACGCTCCATATACGGTCTGCGGCCGCGGAATGTCGGTCTCGCTCCAGGCCCACGGCTCTTTCGGCGGCTCTCCGCTGAACACGTAGTCGGTCGAAACCGCAAACAGCCGCGCGCCGCACATTTTGCAGGCGAGAGCCACGTTTCGGGACCCTTCTTCGTTGAGCTTGAATGCCAGCTCGCGGTTTGCCTCGCAGTCGTCCACCTTTGTCATCGCCGCGCAGTGTATGACGACATCTGGATGCAGCGCCACGAGTTTTGCCGAAAATGAGTCCGTGTCGGTGACATCCCATTCCGGAAGGTCTGCGACGGCGATCTCGTGCCCCTGTTCCGCAAGTCGCCGCCGGAGCGTCCGGCCGAGCATGCCGTTACCGCCGGTTATGAGTATTTTCATCTTTCGATCTCTTTCTGGAATGCGTAGACCATGTTCGCGCCAAGCAGGATTATCTCCCAGCTCATGTACATCCACGCCAAAAGTATCGGGAATATGGCGAACGACCCGTACAGGGCAGACGACTTGGCGATGCCGACTTGCGCTATGGCGCAGGCCTTCATCCATCCGCCGTAGAGAACTGCGGTAATCGCCCCTCCGCGCCAGGCCGCCTTGAAGTTCACCGGACAATTCGGCATGAGATAGAAGAGAAGCGCGAAGTTGAGCGACGCCACGGCGAAGGTGAACGCAAACCTGATGATCCACGAGTCGAGTAGCCACACAAGTCCGTCGCCAACCCATTTCGTAAGCCATGTCGCCCCGAGTGTTGCAACAATCACATCCTTGGCCACGTTCAAAATCGGCAGCGACATTGCGAGCGTGACGAGAACGGGCAGGATGATGGATACGAACATGTACATGTAGGCCCGTTTCCACACGGGGCGGGGCTTTGCGACGCCCCATATCTGGTTGAAGCTGACCTCCACCATTCCAAGAGAGCTTATGACAGTCCACAGCAGGAACACGAAGCCCACCCATCCGAGCGTGCCTATGTCGAACCGATCGATTCTGTCGAATATATCGTTGGAGATTGTGCGCGCCTGGCTGCCGAATTCCAGCGCTGCTATGCGCTTCTTTTCCAATTCCTCTTCGCTCAGCACATTGACATCGGCCAGAGTGTGCACGACATCGTCGTCCTGTCCTTTTTCCACGTTCTCGATCATGCGGTCTATGTGCGTGTTGATCGCCCGGCGCGCGTAGTCGTCGATTCCGCACATTTTTGCCGCAAACAGCAACAGGCAGAGGCTTGGCACGAGCGCGAGCATGGCGAAGTACGTCAGCCCTGCCGCGTGCATGGCGCAATTGTTGCCCAGGAATCCCTTGACGACCGTTCTGCCCCAGCCGCAAGCGCATTTCGCCTTTTCTTTGAAGCCTGCCATGAATAAGCCTCCTTTGATGCTAAAGCAACTGGCCGGCAAACGCGCCGAGAACGACTCCGACGGCATACACCGAAACCACGATGCAGATGTTTTCGCGCAGGTTGCGGTTGGTCCGCAGCAGCACCAGAAGCCCCAGACCCGAGCCTGTGAATGAACTTGCCATCAGAGCTCCGCCGCTCATTGCGCCTTTTGCATAAAGCTCGGCGCCAGCCACGGATACCGCGCAGTTCGGAATAAGCCCCAGGGCGCCGGCCGCCAGTTCGCCGAAGACCGGCCGTGTGAGGCACAGCTTTTCGAGGCACTCTTCGCCGAAGCAGTGCATTGCAAACTCTATCGCGCCTGACACCAAGACAATGAAAACGAATATCTCCGCCGTGTGGATAAGCGCCGGAACCAGTATGCCCTTATGTTCGCCACAGTGGCAATGACTGTGTTCGCAGAGCTCTCCAACAGTCACTTCGCGGCGGCGGCGATGCATGACGGCGAGCACACCGTTGACGGCGAAACCCGCTGCGATGGCGCAAATCACCTTAAGCCCGACTATTTTCGCCAGAATGGAGAGGGGCATGTGCTTCGACAGCAGGACGGGCAGCAGTTCGTCGGATGTGGAAAGGAAAACGGCCATCAGCGTTCCTACGGTTATCACTCCGCCGGCGTAGAACGACGCGGCCGCCGCCGATACGCCGCATTGGGGGATCGCGCCCGCAAGAGCCCCTGCGAGCGGTCCCACAGAACGAGCACGCTCGAGCCAATGCTCGAGCGCGCCACCTGCTTTCGCCTCAATGGTCTCAAGAACCAGATACGTTCCGAAAAGGAACGGGAGGAGAAGCAGGGTCTCCTGGATGAATTCTATCACGCCGGGGAGATGGCTTCGCACGGGCACTGCGCAGCGCAGGCGCCGCAATCAACGCACTTGTCGGGGTCGATCGAGAAGGGGGTACCTTCGCTGATAGCCTCCGCAGGGCAAGCATCCTTGCAGCTTCCGCAGCCAACGCACTTGTCGGCGGCAATCTTGTGTGCCATTGTTTTTCCTCCTTTGGTTGTGTTTGTAATTGACGTGTATTATATCACATCCGCCCGAAAACCACAAACCGCCTAGCCGTTGAGCGACGGCAGCTCCTCGACGACCGGCGCAGGATCCGGCTCGATGGCGGAAGCCGGCCGCGGCGACGGGAAGATGAGCAGCATCGCCCACGCTATGAGAGCTGTCACGAGTCCCACGATGGCGCCGAGCCGTATCCACGTTCCGAACCGAATCGGGTGGTGCCCGTGCTTTTCGAGAAGACCCGACGCCACAATGTTCGCCGTAGAGCCGACGACGGTCACATTTCCTCCGAAGCACGCGCCGAAGAGCAGCGCCCACCAAAGCACCGAATAGTCGGCCGCACGTTCGACAAGCGCTTGGATTACCGGCGTGAACGCCGCGACGAATACGATGTTGTCGACGAATGCAGACCCAAGCGACGCGATTAGCAGCACCAGCGGAATCATCCCGCGCGGACCTCCCGACACATGTTTGGTCAGGCTGTCGGCGAGATTTTGGGTTATGCCCTGTTCGTTCAATGAACCGGCTATGGCGAACAGAAGCATGAAGAAGAGAAGCGTCCACCATTCGACATCCTTCTCGACATAGTGGCGCGCGCGGTGCGGACGCCATATCATCAGTATGCCCGCCACGATGAGAGGCGTCATGATGAGGAATGCGTTCTTGTTCGCGGCGCCGCCGAGGGCGAGCGCGTGCTCGATTTCGTGGTGGAACGCGATGACAGATACGGTCGAGAGCAGGATGAAAAGTCCCGTCTTGTAGGGAATCTTCAGCACTGGGCCGAGGCCCATGCGGCGGTGGCGCGCCATGGCAAGCGTCATGGAGCGGATGTCCTTGCGGAACCAGAACACTGTTATGAACAGCGTCGCCACGAGCGACACCATGGCGACCGGCGTCGCGCCGACCAGGAACTGCGCGAATGTGAGCCCCGCCTTGTTTCCTATGAAGATTCCCACGGGGTTGCCCAGCATCGTCGCGGAAGAGCCGATGTTGGTCGCCATTACTGCCATGAGCACGAACGGATGGGGCCTCAGCTTCAAAGTGTCGCACACCTGGAAGACGAGCGCCAGCACGACGACTATCGACGAAACCTCGTCCACGACCGACGCCAGAACCGCCGAGAGAACGCACAGTATCGCAGTGAACGATACTCCGTTCATGTTCTTGCGGTTGATGATCGACTGGATTACCCATGTGAGAAAGCCGAGGTCCTTCAGAACGCCGACAATGATCATCATGCCGACGAGGAAGAAAATGATGTCCAGCTCGGTGGCTTTCAGGATGGATTGCAGCGTCATGGCATGGGTGGCTATCAGTATGGCCACGCCTAGGAACGCCGCAGCCACGCGCCTCTCCCAGAAGAAGAGAGTGGTGGAGATCACGCCGGCGAACACCGCGAGCGTGACGCACTGCGTAAAGCCGCTGGCGAGACCTCCGAACCAACCGCCAAGTGATACAAGCGCGACGACAGCCGCGAGAAGGAGAACTTTAGGATTGAACTTCATCGCCTATTCCCTGAATATCTTGTTGAGGAATTTCGGCAGACGCACCACGCCCACCAGTTTTCCGCCTTCGCGCACATAGCACTTCGAGCTTTTGAAGCGCGTCATCTCGCCTGCAACCTGAATTGCGGGTGTGTCTGGCGTTACGGACGGGAACTCTTTTACGAGTATCTCGCTGAGCCATGTACGGCGCTCGTTTTCTAGCACCTGCGCAAACGGCTCGAAGTTCGCGATTGGCGACAGGTCGTTCATCCAGAGCAGGTATTCCGGCAGGCAGACCCTCAGAAGTTCCCCCGCGCGCACGACCCCTTTGAGGTCGCCGTCCCTGTCGAGCACGGCGACTTCGCTCAAATGGTTGCTTATGAATGTATCGACGCATGTCTGCAGGGTGTCGGTGTCGCGCAGGGTGATGAAGTCCCTGGACATTATGTCGGCAGCCGTGATGTAGCGCGGCAGATACGCCTTGCCGCTCTCGAAGAACCGGTATATGTCGCCTGCGTTCGTCATCGCGGCGACGGTTCTCATTGTCGCGTCGTCCTTCAGAGCGGTCGTGAGCGCCCGCAGTATCTGGAGATACAGGGCGGGCTTGTCGCGCGGAATCAGCAGCAGGAACACGACGTGCACCGCCGAGTCCTCGCCAGGCCATACAATGCCGCGCTCGCTTGTGGCAATCGCCACGCGAGGCTCGGCAAGTCCCTCTATTCGGGCATGCGGCAAGGCAAGCCCGTCCATAATGACGGTCGAACCGTCGGTTTCGCGTTTGAGCACCGCGGCAACCGTCTCGTCGATTCCGGTCGGCGGGACGCGCCCGCTGCGGTACACTGTGCCGACGAGACGGCGCACTATCTCGTCGCGTGACATCTCGCCACAGTGGGGCGAAACGTCGCCGACGCCGAAGAACGCGGTGAGCCGGATGTCTGCATTTCGTTTCACGCGTTCCATTATATCATAAACCGTGATTTGGTGCAGACCGGCGACCCCGCGGCTTTGGGCAATGCTTCGGCGCAAGGACGAAGTTTTATGGTATAATACAACACCAATTAGAAATCTAAGAAATCCAAGGAGTAGAAATGAACGCAGAGTTGTCAGCCAAAAGGGGTTTTGCGGTTGTTGCAGGATTGCTGTCCGCATTTTGCGCCAGCGCCAGTGTTGTCGTTGGCAACGCGAGGTTTACGCTGTTGACCGACAGGATGGTGCGGTGCGAATGGAGCGCGGATGGCGTGTTCGAAGATCGGCCTTCGCTTACATTCTCGAACCGCGAGACGCCGCCGGTCGACTTCACTTGGGAAAGGTGCGGCGATGGCGCGATCATAAAGACGGCGCGCATGGCGATTGAGTGGACGGGCGGGGCGTTCAACGAATCCAATCTTGTCGTCAATGGCGTCGCGGCGCTCTCCGAGGACAGGGAAAACCTCTACGGAACGACGCGCACCCTCGACGGAGTGTGCGATTTCGGCAACTTGATGCCGAAGATGGAAAAGGGTCTTCTCTCGCGTCGCGGCGTGACTGTGGTGGACGACACGAAAACGCCCCTTTTCGAGAAGACGGCCAGCCACTGGGGAAAATGGGTCGTGGAGCGGCCTGAACGTGCGGACGGCTCATACCGCGACATAACCGTTTTCGCGTACGGCCACGACTACAAGGGCTGTCTTGGCGATTACATCAAGGTCGCGGGGCGCATCCCTCTGCCGCCGCGCTGGGCGTTTGGCTACTGGTGGAGCCGTTACTGGCTCTACACCGACAAAGAGGTTCGCGCTCTGCTGGACGAAATGCTTTCGGTCGGTTATCCGATAGATGTTTTCATCATCGACATGGAATGGCACGAGACGTGGAACATCTCCGACCGCCCCGACTTGTATGATGAGTTCGGCCAGAGATGGGGCTGGACGGGCTACACGTGGAATCGCGACCTCTTTCCGAATCCCGCGGAGACGCTTTCTTATTTGCATGACAAGGGCTGCAAGGTCGCGCTCAATCTCCATCCGGCCAGCGGCGTGCAGCCGGTGGAAGAAAGTTACGGGCGGTTCTGCCGCGACTACGGATGGTCCGGCGCGAATGCGGTGCCGTTCAGGGCCGACGAGGAGAAGTGGGCCGACTGCTACTTCAAGAATGTGCTGGGCCCGCTGGAAGAGGAGGGCGTCGACTTTTGGTGGCTTGACTGGCAGCAGTGGAAGATGTCGAAGGATAAGCCATCCCTCAGCAACACCTTCTGGCTCAATCACATTTTTGCCGCGCATTCCGCCGACAGAGGAGAGCGTCCCTTTATCTACCATCGCTGGGGCGGGCTCGGTTCCCACCGCTATCAGGTCGGCTTCTCCGGCGACTGCAAGGTTTCGTGGGGCATGCTTGCGGCCATTCCGTGGTTCACGGCGACCGCGTCCAATGTCGGCTACGGCTACTGGGGGCATGATATAGGCGGGCACCACAACCCCGATGGTGACGATGGACGCAATGGCGAGCTTTTCACGCGCTGGCTGCAGAGCGGCGTGTTTACGCCGATCTTCAAGACCCACTCCACCAAGGATGCTGCAATCGAGCGCCGCATATGGAAGTATCCGGATCACTTCGACGCGCTGAGGGGTGCGCTCGATCTGCGCTACCGCCTTGCGCCCTACATCTACACTGCCGCTCGCGAGGCGTATGACACCGGCGTTTCGATATGCCGCCCGATGTACTACGATTCGCCCGAGGACGAGCGCGCCTACCATGCGCTAAACCAGTATATGTTCGGCGAAGACATAATCGCCGTGACGATCACCAACGCGATGGCAAAGGGCGATCATGTCTCGAAGACCGAAGTTTACCTGCCGGATGGCTCGTGGTACGATGTTTCGAGCGGTGAACTGCTCGGCGGCGGCCGCATCGTCGCCCGCGAATATGCAATCGACCAGAATCCGTGGCTCGTGCGCGCAGGTGCGATAATTCCCCTCTACCCGAAGACCGTGCGGAATCTGTCGAATGTGGGAACGGACGATATCGAGCTTTTCTTTGCGCCCGGTGCGGACGAAGGAGAGTGCGAGATATACGAGGATGGCGGGGTCAATGCCGACTATGCGACGAATTTCCGCAAGACGCGTGTTGTGCGTCGCGGCGGACGCATTGCTATAGGCCCGCGCGCTGGCGCGTACACGCTCCGCTTCCCCTGCATGGCCCAGCCGTCGCGCGTGACCGTGGATGGCGCCGAGTGCGCGTGGTCGTGGGATCCGTCGGAATTTGCCGTAACAGTAAAGACGCCTCGCGCTGACGGGTCGCACGAGACGGTTGTCGAGCTTTCCTTCCCCGACGGCGTCGCCGCAGTCGACAGGCGCTTGCTCGGCATGAAAGGCCGTCAACGCGAAATCGACGCCATAACCGAGGAGTTCAAGGTGCACCTGAGAAAGGTGAATTGGGCCATAAACCTGCCGAAGAGCTGGCAGAGGTTCTGGCAGGCCGGCGCGGCGATGGCTGCGAGACCTGGCGACATGGCGAAGATTCTGGAGGAGAGGGAATCTTCGCGCCGGGAGTTCTTTGAGAAGGATCTGCCGCGCTACGAGGCCAAGTTCCCGGCGGACTTCGTGACACGCCTCAAGGCGTGTGCGGCCGAATGCTTCTGAGTCGGGGCGGTGCTTGTGGACAATGAATGACCTTCGGATAGGCTTCGGATACGATTCGCACCGTTTTGACGCGGGGCGCAGGCTGGTTTTGGGCGGCGTGGAATTTCCCGGCGAGCCCGGCCTCGCCGGACACTCCGATGCGGATGCATTGATTCATGCCGTCATTGATGCAATCCTCGGCGCGGCGGCGCTCGGCGATATAGGATCGCATTTCCCAGACTCTGACGAAAAATGGCGCGGCGCAGATTCGTCGAGTCTGCTTTCGCTCGTCGTGGACGAGGTCGCGGCGGCCGGGTGGCGCGTCGGTAACATAGATGTTACGGTGATATGCGAAAGGCCGAGATTGCGCTCGCGCGTCGATGCAATTCGTGAACGCCTCGCCGGACTGCTTCGCGTGTCGGTTTCGTGCGTGTCGGTAAAGGGCAAAACCAACGAAAAAATGGATGATGTAGGCTCGGGCGTGGGGATTGAAGTTCACGCCGCATGTCTTTTGAAAGGAATGGAAAAATGAATGGTGCACTATTGTTGATAATCGCTTCCGCGTGTTTTCTCGCGGGATATTTCATCTATGCCGGCATGATTGCGCGCAAACTTGGTGTCGATCCGTCGAAACCGACGCCTGCGCATACCCGGAAAGACGGCGTGGACTTCGTGCCGGCGCACCCGGCCGTCCTCTTCGGGCACCACTTCGCGTCGATCGCCGGCGCGGGGCCGATTGTCGGACCCGTCCTCGCGGCCGAGTTTGGCTGGGCTTCGGTTGCGCTTTGGATCATTCTTGGCTGTGTGTTTATTGGCGCGGCGCATGACATGATATCGCTTTTCCTTTCCATACGCCACGGAGGAGAATCGATAGGCTCTGTTATAGGTACCATTCTCGGACGTCCAGGCAAGGTCTTGTTCCTGCTCTTCAGCTGGTCGGCGCTCATTCTCGTAGTTACGGAGTTCACTCGCCAGATAGCGGTCACATTCGTCGCCGATCCTGCGATTGCCACGGCATCGCTCCTTTTTATTGCCGAAGCGATTCTTTTCGGTCTGTGCGTCAATAAGCTGAAAGTGTCGGTTCTTGCCGCGTCGCTTGTCTTTGTGCCGCTCATGTTCGCGTCCGTATGGTTCGGCAGTCTCATCCCGTTCGACCTTGTGAAGTTGTTTGGCCTTACGCCTGAAACTACGCGCATTGTCTGGACTCTCGTCCTTCTCGTCTACTGTTTCATCGCCTCGACGTGTCCGGTCTGGATTCTTCTCCAGCCGCGCGACTATCTTAACTCGTATCTGCTCTACGCGATGATGGTTCTCGGGTTTCTTGGCGTGTTCGTCGCCCATCCGACGCTTTCGACCGATGCTTTCGCAGGGTTCTCGGCTGTCGGCAGAAGCGGGGCGGCGGATCTGCTCTTCCCGTTCCTGTTCGTCACGGTCGCGTGCGGCGCGTGTTCGGGCTTCCACGCGCTTGTCGCGTCCGGAACGAGCGCGAAGCAGCTCGACAGCGAGCGTTCGATACGGCCGATTGCCTACGGCGGCATGCTGCTGGAGGGCGTGCTCGCGATCATCGCCCTTATCGGTGTCGCGGGCACCTACGCCTCGCAGAAGGACTACGTCAGCGCGATTCAGGGCATGGAGCCTGTTCAGATGTTTGCCGCTACGATTGCGGGCTTTTGCGTCAAGATCGGCATTCCCCAGCGGGTGGCGGAATCGTTCATGCTGCTTTCCGTCTCGGCGTTCCTGATGACGACAATCGACTCCGGCACTCGTCTCGCGCGCTTCAGCTGGCAGGAACTTGTCGATGCGCTGCCCTGTGAAGGCGCGGCGAAGAAGTCGGCCCGCAACATGTATTTCGGCACTGCTCTCGTGGTGCTTCTCGCGGCGGGCCTGCTGCTCGGCTCTCCTGCGACGGCCAAGCAGCTCTGGACGATCTTCGCTTCCGCAAACCAGCTTCTTGCGGCATTGACGCTTCTTGCGGCGACGCTTTGGTTCGCCAAGAATCGCCGTCCGTGCTGGATTACGGCGATTCCTATGGTGTTCATGATGTGCGTTTCGTCGATTGCGCTCGGCATGCTTTTCTGGAAGAGCTTTACGGGCAGTCCTGTGGATTGGGTCAAGGGTTGCGCAACAGGCTTTCTGCTGACGCTTGCGGTGGTGCTCGTCGTGTTTGCCGTCAATTCCGCATGCAAGGCCAAGCGTTCATGAAGCGGTTTTTCAACAGCCTTTTCGGGCGCATTGTGCTGGCGCTCGCCGCGGGTGCGCTGCTTGGGGCGGTTCTGCCCGATGTGGCCCTGCGCGCAATGAAGACGTTCAACGTTCTCTTTGCGCAGCTTCTCAAATTCATGGTGCCGCTTCTCATCCTCGGCCTTGTCACACCTGCGATAGCTGGTGTCGGAAAAGGTGCGGGGAAGATGCTTCTTGCGGTCATGGCGGTTTCGTACCTCTCGACCGTCGCCGCCGGGTTTTTCGCCTACGGCGCATGCGGGGCGCTTATGCCTCTTTACATTCACCAGGGATTGTTCGAAGCCGCAAGGAACAGCAAGGAGTTTCTGCCGTTCATAGACCTGAAGATTCCGCCTGTGTGCGATGTGCTGACGGCGCTTGCGCTTTCGTTTATGACCGGCGTGGGAATAATCTTCACCGGCGCGGACCTTTTGAAGCGCGCGGCGGACGAGTTCGGGGCGATTGTGAAGATCGCGATAATGCGCGTCGTGATACCCGGCCTGCCGTTGTACATCATGACGATGATAAGCGAGATGACCGCGTCTGGCAGACTTGCCGCCGCCGCAGGCGTGATGTTCAAGGTTATCGGAACCGGCTGGGGGCTGACCATCGCATTCCTTGTCATTCTGTATGCTGTGGCTGGCGCGATGGCCCGGCGCAATCCGTTCTTGTGCCTCTGGAACATGATGCCTGCATATCTTACGGGCCTTTCAATAGCGTCTTCGTCGGCAGTGATTCCTGTTACGCTTGGATGCTGCGAACGGAACGGCATATCGCGGAATGTGCGCGACTTCGTTGTTCCTCTATGCGCAAATGTGCATATGCCGGGCAGCGCGATAAAGCTGCTTGCAAGCACATTCTCGATTTCCCTGATATACGGCTTCGACATGCCGCTTGCCAAGGTTGCGAATTTCATTTGCATGCTGGCCGTCGCCGCAGTCGCCGCGCCCGGGGTCATGGGCGGAGTGCTGATGGCGAGCGTGGGTTTTGTCGATTCTATTCTGGGCTTTACGCCTGAACAGACTGCCCTTATGATGACATTCTATCTGGCGTTGGATGGGTATGGTCCGGCGGCCAATGTTACCGGCGATGGCGCCGTGGCGCTTGCGATGGATGCTTTTTGGGGAGAAGGGAAGGTCTGACCATGCTTGGATCTAAGGTTTCGATGGAGTACAGGGTTCCGTATGCCGATACGGATCAGATGGGCGTTGTCTATTACGGCAACTATCTTACGCTTTTCGAGCGGGCTCGCAACGAATTGATGCGAGAAATTGGCTACACCTACCGCGAGTGCGAGGCGGAGGGGTGGATGCTGCCGGTCGTACATGCCGAACTGGATTACAAAAGCCCGGCACACTATGACGATCTCCTTGAGGTGACGGCGTATATCCAAGAGATGAAGGGCGTGCGAGTCGAGATTGCTTGCGAAGTAAGGCGCAAGGGCGAGGAGAAGATATTGGTAAAGGGCTTTACTCGCCATTGCTTCGTGTCCACTACGACCTTTCGCCCCATTCCGCCCCCCGAAAGACTCGTAAAACTGCTTTCTGATAGAGATTGCTCGTAGTTATGCCATTCCGGATTTCGGCAGCTAATGGATTGTTTTATCGCCTTTCGATTAAGACTTCGGGATAGTTCGGGTTATCGGTGAAAACCAGCGTCGCCCCTTGTTCGACGATATAAGAAGCGTATTTGAGCATGTTTGTCGCGGTTGCTTCTTTTGGCGGGAACTGTGGTGTTGCCCGTGGATAGCGACCAGATGTCACCAGTTTAACACCTGGCTTGAGATGAACCTGCGTTTGGCGGATTTCAGGCCAATAAAGTGTTCCGTCGCCGCGGATTGTCAACCGTCCGCGCCAATGAACCATGTTCGGCTCCGATTTGGTCTTCCCCGGTCCGAGATAGTACGATTCTTCGAGAGTGAGTTGTCGGTTTAAACTGTATGACTGGCCGTCTTTCAGGGTTATGACGGGTGCCTGTCGCTTTTCGGGTCTTGGAAGAAATTCGTAGTCGTATTCAGTCCAGTCGAACGTAATGTCATCTGCGCATATTGGCAGTGCCTCGCGGTGAAATAGTATCCATGTGATAATCCCAAGAACCATGAGGCCGGTCACTATGATGACGGCATGTGGAATCTTTTCTATAACCTGTGCGATTCCGAGTGCGCGTTTCATGGCCATTGCCGATTTGTAGCGCAGAGCGGGCGAAGAGTTCGTGGCTCTCATGATGAACCAGCCCCAGAAAAAAGGAGCCTTCCCGTCGAAAAGCCAAAGCGCGAGGCGGCCGACGGCATGCAAATCTGAGGCGGGTGTCGCTTCCTCTCCAGTGAATTGTTCGGGCGCGCTGAAGTCAGGTGTGCCTGCTATGCGGACATCGCCTGTGAAAGTGGTTTCGCCCTCAGGCGGGGCGACTTTCGCGACGGTCTCCGGGTTGTCGACCTGCGCTATGCCGAAATCGGCGAGTATGGCGTTTCCGTTGTCGTCGAGAAGAACGTTCGCCGGCTTGATGTCGCGATGTACAATACCCTTGGCATGTAGAGCATCGAGTGCAGAAAGTACATCTTTGATTATCTTTTGCGCCTTGCATCTCGGCAGTGGGCGGATGATCGGATGGAGCAAGTCCATCGTATAGAAGGGGTGTTCGCCGTTGTTATTCAGAACATGTACGCGGGCAACTCCCGGATGTGTGAACTGCGCGAGGCAGCGAACTTCGGCGATGAAGCGCCGACGCAGTCGGGCAGTTTCCTTCTCCGAGGCTGTTTTGCGCGGCGCGAAAACCTTCATTGCAAAGTCGGCGTTTAGCGCGTTGTCGTGGACGCGCCACACCTCGCCCGTCGAGCCGCGTCCGAGAAACGCGATTATGCGAAATGCTCCGAGTGTTTCTCCCGGATGCAACAGACGACTTTGCGCAGATTCGGTCTGAATCAGAGCGTCATCCGATTTGAGATAGTCGTCAAGATCAGTTCCCATCCAGAGAATCCCTCATAATCGCGCGTACCTCATCCGCAATCCGCTGCTTTAGTCGGTTCTTTATCTGATAGAGATTGTTCGTGGTTATGCCGAGTTCTGCCGCCACTGTTTCGGCGCTCTCGCCCTGCTGGACATGGCGGCGGAAGGCGATTTTGGATGCCTCGCCGACCAGCGGATCTGCGAAAACGCGGCGGAGGGCTATGTTGAAGGTTTCGCGCCTCCAGTCTTCTTCGGACGGCATGACGGGTTCTGCGGCGAAGCGGGCGATCTTCTCGGCGTTGGCTTTCGCTTTCCGCATACGGTCAACAGCTTTGTTTTGGGCGATTTTGAAGAGTAACGAGTGGAACGCGCCTTTGCGGGCCTTGTCGTACTTGTAAGTCGGCATGATCTTCACAAGTTCGAGGAGCGTGTCTTGAATGGCTTCCTCTGCGTCCGCGTGGGAAATGCCGCGTTTTGTCAGGGTCTGCTCCATCAAAGGCGCATAGTCGCGGTAGAACCGTGCCCAGCGGTTCTCGTTGCCTTCGGCAAGTCCTTTCAGAAGAGTGTCGGTCGTTTCAAGCATAGGTTGGGTTGTCGCGCGGTTTGAGACAGAAGCCTACGGACGGAACATGGCAGCGTCGAGGAGCGGGACCTCCTTGAAGTGCTTTGCATTGCCGCTCAGGAGTGTGTCGCCGATATCGAGAGCCGTTGCGAAAATAAGAGCGTCGCATATGCCAAGGTCGCTTTTTAGGGATGTAAGTTCCATGATCGAAATCGCGCGAGAGGATATGTTGGCTGATAGCGGGAGCGTTTTGAATCCAAGCACAGACAGAAAACGCTTTATTTCCTGAAGCTCCTTTTTGTTCCGCACTCCTTGCAGAAGCTCCATATAGGTGACGGACGAAATGCTTCTGTCCGCTGCGGAGTCTATCGCGTCGAGGGCCTTTGGGTTCCCGCGAAACGCCCATATCATGACGTCGGTGTCGAATATCATGAGAACCTCCGGCGTGAGCGGTGTTCCCTGACCCACTCGGAAGGGTCGTCAAGATCATCCCTGTCTGACCACATTCCTGCGGCTGCGCAGTCGTGTGCGGACGGCATCTCGTTTTTCGCGTCCTGCCAGGAGACGATGACTGCCCAAGGACGCCCGTGCGCCGAGACGTTGACACGTTCCCTACGGGCGACGGCCTGCTGAATTTCAGGCATCTTCGTTCTGAAGTCTAACATTGTGGCGTTCATCGCATTTCTCCAAACTGCACATAAAAACTGTACATATTATATCATGCGGATTGCCGCGCAGTCAACCCGGCCGCTGAAATATGAGCCACTTGCAGAACCTGCTTGTTTGTCTCACGCAAAGTGCGCTAACCTCGCAAAGCAACCCTAAAAACATAACTTCGCGCACTTCGCGAACTTGGCGTGAGATATATTCGGGAGTTTTGCAATTACTTCATGCGTAAGATTTCGCGCCTGGCATACGAGTTGATTGTGAGTGAGGTGCTTGGCGAAAGTGCAGGTGCTTTGCGGAAGGGGGCGCAGGGTGGCGGTTGTCGATTCGGCGGTTGTCAGATTTTCCGCACAAGAGCGGGGAATTATGCTATACTACCGAACAGACAATTCAACAGCTTTGCGTTCATCGCATTGTTGGCTCGAGTGAAACCTGGAAAATTTCAACGAGGAGCCGCGATACGGTGGATGCGCCCAACGGGGCGCATCTCCTTTCGTGATTTCCTCAAGGGCTTTTCCAGGGCCTCACTCGGAATCCGGCAGGAGATCGCGCCCTCTCTTTCTCCCGCCGACTCCGAAACAGAGGGCAAGAAAAGGGAAAAGACTGATGGAAAGTAAACCGTGCTTGTTTGATTATGCGACGTCCGAGTTGTCGCAAGATGCCTTTTTTGCCTGGTTGCTGGCATGGGCGGACAAGAAATATGCCGGACCAGAACACGACCTTGCGCTTTCATTTCTCAATACAGTGTTCAAGAAGGACATCCGGAATCTATCGCTGCCTTCTAATGTTTCGATTCAAGTTTGGCGGCAGTACTATCACATTGATGTGTTTTGCACGATCAATGATGGTGAATACGCACTAATTCTAGAAGATAAAGTTAATGCGCAACAGCATGATAAACAGCTTGAACGATATCTTGAGAATGTACTTGGTGAAAAGAAGTACAAGAATGTTGTTGGCATTTACTGTAAAACCGGAGATCAGAGCAATTGGGCAGAAATTGAGAAATTGGGCTATGTGGTGATGAATCGTGCAGAGTTGATGAAACTGTTTGATTCACCCGAAGGAATTGCAGCCTGCAGCTTGAACAAGATTATTGCGGATTTTGCTTGTCATTTGCGCGGAATAGAAAATCTGACAAATGGATACAAGACTGATTCGATAGAGACATGGAATGAAAATTGGAATGCCTGGAAGGGATTCTACATGGCATTGCAGGATACGCTTGAAGACGGCAGTTGGGACTATGTGCCGAATCCGTCAGGAGGATTCATGGGATTTTGGTGGCATTGGAAGGAAGTAGAGGGAGGAAATGTCTATTTGCAACTTGAAATGGGCAAGGCTTGCTTCAAAGTTGAAGTATATGAAGGTGCCGATGCGCAGTCATTAAAGTCTGACTGGAACGAACGATTTTTGAAGGCTTGCAAGGAAATCTCAGGGATTCCTATAAACGTTGTTCGCCCGCCCGTGTTGCGCGTTGGTACATGGATGACGGTTGCCACACTTGATGCCGACTATAGGGTCGTTGATTCCAATGGAAAACTAGACTTTTCTGCGACTGTTGCAAAGCTTCGTGGAATGGAGCGAGTGTTGGATTATGCCGTCAACGAAGTTTCTCCTGTAAAGTAACTCGAAAGTGAGGTGTGAAATGAAGAATATTTATAGTTTTGCAGTGGTTCTTGCCGTGGCGTTCTTGGTGAGATTTGTCTATGCATATGGCGAGGGTGTGAATAATTACGTGACCGTAGACGGGGTGAAATGGTGTTACTATGGCAGTACATTTCGCTATTCGTATTATGATGACGACATTGGATGGACAGAAGGTACATGCATCCCGAAGTCTACTAGTGGGGCGATAACCGTCCCTTCTAAAGTAGCTGGCGTCGCTATGACTAAACTTGGACGAGGGGCTTTCAGTGGGTGTGCTAAAATAACTCGTGTGACAATTCCATCGTCGATAATGTCGATTAGTGACTATGCATTCAATGCCATGTCTAACAGTGTGGGATTCAACAGTAACTTAAAGACTATTGTCTTTCTGGGAAACGCCCCAGAGTCTTCGAATTACAGTTTTACTGCATATGCTGATAAATATCAGGCTCCCGTGTGTGCTTATGTTATGCCTTCATCAACAGGCTGGAATGTTTCAATACCGGGCAAGTGGTGCAATTTGGATATCAAGTACCTTAAGTCTGTAAATTTTGACGCCAACGGGGGCAGTGTCTCTGCCGCAACGCGCTGGTTGGTTCCTGGAGACGCAGTTGGAACGCTACCTACACCATCAATCAGAAATGGTTATACATTTGCCGGTTGGTATACGGCTAAAAGCGGCGGCACGAAGATTTCTGCGTCCACGACTGTTTCGGCCAACACTACATATTATGCCCAATGGGCGGTCAATCAGTATACGGTAACATTCGATGCAAATGGAGGGACTGGCGGGATGAGCAAGGAGATGGATTACGGGGCGGCAATTACGGCACCGACAGTTACGCGAGCAGGCTATACTTTGGCCGGTTGGTCGCCGACGGTTGCAGCAACAGTTCCTGCAAACAATGTTTCATATTCTGCTATATGGACGCCGAACAGCTATTCCATCGCGTATGACGCGAATGGCGGAACGGGGGAGATGGACGCGACGGATTGCACGTATGATCAAGAGGGCGCTGTGGCGACGTCGACATTCGTCCGCCCCGGATATGAATTTATCGGGTGGGCGACGGAAGTAGGCGGAGATGTTGTTTATTCGGCTGGACAGCTTGTGTCTAATCTCTCTGGCGAGCCCAACGGCGTCGTTACGCTCTATGCAGTCTGGAAGCTTCTGCCGCCTTCGTTTACGCCTGAGAGCGGCACGACTTTCGCGAACTCGTTGCTCACGGTGTCGATTGCAAGCGAGGCTGAAGATGTGACAATCTACTGCACGACGGACGGAAGCGAGCCGACTGTGGAGAGCGCTGCGTACAAGCGTTTCAAGATATCTGGCAAGACGACGGTCAAGGCTATTGCCGTGAAGGACGAGATGGTGAGCGATGTTGCCGTTGCGGAATATGCGCTAGGACAATGCGCTGATCCGGTGTTCTCGCTTGCGGACGGAGCGGAATTTGCCCATTCGAACCAGATAGTGTCAATTGCGTGGAATGACGACGGAGTGTTGCGCTACACGCTGGATGGAAGCGAACCGACAGCGGAGAGCCCGATTTACGAAGGGCCGTTCTCGTTTAGCGAGTCTGTTGTGGTGAAGGCCAAGGTATTCAGCGACGATTTCTTCGACTCGTCCATCGTGACGGCGAATCTGACGCGCGTTTGGGAGAATGTGGCAACACCTGTGGTTAATGCTGCAGCGTCGTTCATGGGGTCGAAGACTAAGGTGTCGATCTCATGCGCTACGGAGGGCGCGGTTGTGCGCTATACACTTGATGGCAACGAGCCAAATTCCCATTCGACGAAGTATTCCGGGCCATTCTACGTGACGAACAGTTGCACGGTGAAGGTGTATGCGGTGATGCCGGACTATCTCAATTCCGAGGTGGCGACATTCGTAATCGAGAAGGTGTGGACTATCGGGGATACGATGGGAAAGCCAGATCATGGGTTCACGACGGATGGTAGCGGCGGCGCATGTTGGACACGTGTGGCGGATGCAACAGCGCCGAACGGCGAGGCGATGAAGTCTGGTGCAATCACGCATAAGCAGAACACTGTCCTTGCCACGACGGTGATGGGACCGGGGACGCTCTCTTTCTTGTGGCGCACATCGTGTGAACAAGACGACGAATACGAGTGGGACCACGCCGAACTGGCTGTGGACGGAACGGTGAAACTGCGTCTAAACGGCATTACGGGATGGACGGCGGCATCTACGGAGATCGCTGGCGGTGGTGAGCATTTGGTTACATGGACGTACATGAAGGACGATGTTGAGAGCCAAGGTGAGGACGCCGCGTGGATAGCGAACTACAGCTGGATTAGCGCGGAGGCATACACGCACACGACGGCGGCGCCTGTGCCGTATGTGTGGCTTGCTGCACATGATCCAGACGTCGTGGACGAATACGACGCGTACGAGGCGGCGGCGAAGTTGATCGGCGCGAACGGACACAAGGTATGGGAGAGTTACGTCATAGGAGCCAATCCAAATGACAAGAATGACAGTCTCCGTATTATCTCGTTCCCGATGAAGGCGGATGGAACGCCCGACCTTGAGAACCTCGGCATAGCGCCAGAACAATCGAAGTGGAATGTCGAAGGTGCGCGACCGGTCATCAAGGGCAAAGCGTCGCTCGGCGGTTCGGAGGAGTGGCAAACGGTGACGGACGAGAATAAGGCGGAGATGCGGTTCTTCAGGGTTGAGGTTCAGCTGCCGTAGCGGGCTGTCATATATAGTTGCCTACATTGCGAATAGGCGATTGAACTACCGGGGACAGTCCCCGGTTGACAGTGCGATTTTAGCGGTGATATTGACACTTTCTATCACTTATCGCCATCAAAAGCGGGGACCCCGGTAGTTTCGCGCTGGTTGTCGCAATCACATCTTCTGACATACATAACATTTAAAACAAATCGCTGTGAGAGCCTGTACGGGTTAGTGACAAAACAAGTTTGTCCTCAAAGATTCGATAGATGAGCAACCAATCTGGCATGATATGACATTCACGGAAACCGAGCCAGTTGTTGCGCAGGGGATGGTCTTTGTTGCTGGGTGGCAAAGGTTCGCGTCGAGAGAGCTTCCCAATGATGTCATCAAGAAGGGAGATGTCGAGATTCCGCTTCAAGGCGCGTTTGTAGTCGCGCTTGAATACGTTTGTCCATTCGACATTGAGCGGCGGCAGTTCGTCACTCATCGTTTCAACTCCGCCAAGGCCAAATCAAGAGGCAT
>CACYQU010000032.1 GCA_902776615.1 uncultured bacterium | reverse complement strand
GGGCGCATTCTCAAGGCACTTCGACATGAAGTCGTCATCCATGAGCCGCATGCGCTCTATCTCGGCGAGATACTCCGGCTTCATGACATGCGCGGAACGCCGCCGCGCTTTTGTCGCGCGGCTGCCCGTGGCCAACGGCCGCTTAGCTGTCTTTGCGCCTGCCATAGAATCCCTTTTTCAAGATTGCGTCGATATTCTATCATATTCTTCCCGCCCGCGCAACCGCGTCTCCCTGTTCAGTCATGGCCGCAGCTATAATCACAAGCTGCGCCCGCTGCGCACGCAAATGTGTCTCAATAGTACCGAGTCCCCTTAAAGATTCGGCGACATGGTGATCGCGCCATTTCGCTCGCAGATGCGGCGGACTGCGGCAAAATCGGCCTGCCGTACGTCTTCGTCCATGCGATACGCCGCGAGCGTTCCTGCCGCCTGTCCAGTAGCCATGCATTGCGCCTGTACGCGGATCGACGCGAACGGCGCAGATTCGGCCGCGACTAGGCCGCCGGCCGCAAGGAGGTTCGGGCATTTGGCGGACACAAGCGAACGCAGCGGCACAACCCCAGGACGTTCGAGAAAAGTCAGGTTCTGCGCACTTGAACCGGCGATATGCCTGTCCATTGGATGCGCGGCTAGCGCAATCGCGTCCGGCTCGTCCGCGCCGCCGAGGAACTCCTGCGCCGTGACGCGATGCAGCGCCGCGATTTCGCGGCATTCGCGGAATCCGCTGGCTGCGGCAGTCTGCGCCAGCCATGCGGTGCGGAAGGCTGGATCCGCCTCGCGCATCACCGCCACAATTTCGGGTATCTCGCGCCGCATGAGAGCCGTCGCTTCAGCGATCTGAATCGGGTCTGTGACATCTGCCGCAGCGGCGCGAGTCGCGTTGACGCTCACGAACCCGCTGCGGATCGTGCTGCCCCAGACGGCCCACGGTCCGCCAAAAGACCTGATGCGCCCGGCGGCCATCGCCTTTTGCAGCGCATCTCTCAAAACAGGATTTCTCGACCGCTCATTGTCTTTCCCCACAAGCACGCGCGCATTGTCGGTGTCGACGCCTCCCAGTATGAAGCAGAGCGACAGCGGCTGGGCGGCGCCTTTCTCCGAACGGAAGCCGCCGAAGCCGCAATGCCCGACGATCGCGCCGGACGCCGTGCAGTCCACAAAGCGGTTCGCCTCAATACGCGCAAGAAAGCCGCCTGTCGAAAGCGTCACGGCGCGTATGGAACCGTCCGCCGAAAGTTCCGGTTCGCCGCAAACTTGAGTCTGCCAGAGACAGCGCACACCCGCCTCCTCCAGCATCTCGCGCGCCACGCGCCGGTAGACTTCAGCCTCGAACGGGACATTGCCCTTCGGGAGATCCGTTACAGCGCCGCCAAGCGCGGCCGTGCGCTCGACGAACTCCCACGCGATTCCGCCGACTACGCGGCGTCCTGCAAAATTGAACTTTGAAATAGGGCCCACCAGACCCGCCGTTGCCATGCCGCCGGGGAAGCCGAACGATTCCGCGAGCGTCACATTCGCGCCGTTCCTCGCCGCAGCGATCGCCGCGACGAATCCCGCCGGTCCCGCGCCAGCGACGAAAACATCGGACTTTGCAAGACGGGCCGGTTCCGCCTTGTCGCGTCCCTTCGCGCCTTCGGCGAACGCCGCGCATATCGTGCCGGCAAGGAATCCTCTGCGTCCGATCATCACAGGAAATCACCTTTGTCCGGGAACCACAGCCTCACGGCGCACGACATGACCAGTCCTTTTTTCGCCTTGGTCTCGGCGCAGACGAAAGCCCTCTTCCCCGCGCACAAATGCGCCGGCGCGACGTCCAGACCCTGGCTTGCATCGAACCAGCCGCGCCCCCTTATGTTCAAGCCCGCGTCGAACACCGCCATCGGAGCATCGCCATCGGCGGTGTAGAACGCGGCATAGACGTTTTCGCCGTCGTTGGCGAGATCCTGAAAGCCATACGACGTCTCCACGCCATAGTCGAATTCGGCGCGGGGCAGGATTTCCTCCAGGGTTTCGGCGCTGAAACGCCCTAGTATGTTCACGCGGTGCGGTTCGGACGACGACTGCTCCTTCGCACCTATGCCCAAATACAATATTCCGTTCATGCATGTAATGCCGTCTATGCCGCGATCGACATTCACTTCTTTTACCGGCTTCAGATCTTCGTCGAAAACCATTATCCGGCCTGCCTTCTTCCCATCCACCATCAGCGCGACCGCTGCATAAAGCCTGCCGTCGGCGAATGCAATGTCACCAGTATGGTGCGGCGTTGGTATCGTCTTGAGGACTTTGCCGTTCCAATCGACCTTTACGATCCGCTTCATCTGCGACATGTAGAGAGCGTCGTCCGTCGCGGCAATGCCCTGAACATGACCGTCGAGCAAGCCTAGCGCGTCTGCGCCGACAGTGAAAAGGTCGATTGTGCGCAAATCGAGAGGCTGTATCTTCACGGCGTCTATGCGGCATATGCCGCTCGTGTCCGGCTTCTGGCGCACGGAAATTATGAGCGACATTCCGTCCGCACCCCTTGGAACGCAAACCAGAGCCTCGCCCTCGCGCCAGCCCTCCGCATTGGCCGCGCCAAACCGCAGTTGTACGGGCGCAAGCACATTCCAATCGAATTTGCCGTTCCGCTTCCATGCGACAGAAGCGGAAACACCGTCTCCTTTCGCGAATGTTGAAACGAGAAACCTCTCCCCCGGCTTCGGCTCCCTGGGAAGCGAGACCGAAATCGCGCCGTCCTCGACCCCATCCGCCGCGAGCGACGACCCGTCGCCGTCAGCCGAAACAGAGTCTCTGAAGAACCGCCCGGGTTTTGTCCCCTTCTGCCGCCAGACGGAATATGGCGGCGGCACGGCGTCTCCAACGCCGGTACATCCAGGATTTGCGTTGACTGGCCGCAGAAGCCCCGCATCTTTCAGTTTCGCGACACGATTGCGGACGAATTCGCCCGGCGCCTTCTGCAAAAGGATTTCGTCTTCCATTCCCGGAAGGCGGCTCTCCCAGGTATCATGCGATATTTTGCGCTCGTCGGACGGTCCTTTCCCGCGCCAATCGGCCCAGCAATGCTTTTCGCCCCAGAACCAGACGTATTCATCGGCCGATTCCGCCGCCGCATGGAGATTTGCGGCAAAGCGTCCCAGTCGCGATCCGTTCAGCGGGCCGAAGAACCAACTTGAGCCGGGCGGGTTGGTGTACATGTCGAGATACAGACCGAACGAGACCGAAACCTGGCGGCGGTACTTATCCCTGTTTCCCGGCGAGACGAGAGCGGAAAGCCTGCTGCGCACGGCGATGGCGGTGCGCGCAAAATCACCACGACCGGCTTTGTAGCGGTACGAATGCTCGTTACCGTCGACAATAAGCGCCCCGGGAGGCGCCACGTCCAGAATGCCGTCGACAAACGCCGGCCAAAGATCGCCGTTTTCGGCGGCATCGCGCGCCGGATCGTCCGATGCAAGATACGTGTGAGTGAGGGAAAGAAGCCAGAACGAAAGAATCCTGACATCTGGATATTCACGAAACACGCCGGAAAAAACTTCGCGTCCGCGCTGTCTGACCAGTCTGCACAGCTCTTCGTACGGAGCATCGCCGCCGCGCCGCCGGAACTGCCCGGAATGGCGGTAGTCCTCGGGATCCATAGAAATGCCGCGGAATCCGCCGGCCTTCGCAAACCACGCGGCGATAGCCATGTTCGTGGCGATCGCGCCCCATCTTGCGTCGTCCGACCAATCTATCCGCTTGGCCGGTGCGCGGAACGTGCCTATGAACGATTCGCGCATCGAGGTGTGCGCCGTCAACTCGCGGGCGAGAGGAACGAGCGGCTGGAGAGCGTCACGGTTCCAGAGCGCATGCATGATGTTGTGCGTGCTGACAAGCGTCCCGTCCGGCGTCTTCTCGTTCAGATAGACGCCGATGCCGTTCAGCGGAGTTTTGTCAAGTTCGTCGGCGTAAGGCGCGAGGTCGCGCAATGACATCCGCGAGAACTCCCAGGCGAATCCGACGAATTTGCGTGACGGCGCGCTTGGTCGTTCGCGGGCCGCCGCAGCTGCGGCGACATTGACGACCGCCGCAGCGAAGACGACACAGAAAATCTTTGATGCCATTCTCATCTAACTATCAAAATCAGTCCTGGCGTGACATTCTCGACTGCAACGGATTCAGACTCGCCGCTTTCGATTGTCGCGGAGTCAACTGCATAAGCGGACCTTGCCGCATATGTGTCGGTTTCGCCGCCACGTCTCCAGCGAACAACAAGCGAGGACGATGTCTCGCCGGGAATCTCCTCGCCGTTTCTGTACCAGCGATACGATTTAGCACCGGGAGCAGTTGCCGTCAACGTGACTGTATTGCCATGCGTGACCTTGGCAGCCGTCTGCACCACAACCGGCGTGAACGCACCGCCGTAAGTGAGAGGCGATGCCGCAGTAGAGGCACACACCCTGAATGTCGCGTCGTTGCCGGTCGCGTCGCGCAGCCCCGCGACGTTGTTCTCGACCGCCGGAACATAGTCGCGCTTCAGCACGTAGTCGCCGTTCTCCTTCTCCCAGATCCTGCACCCGTAGATGCGGATGGTGGCGAAATGCGTCTTCTCGTCGTGCGGCGTCGCGAGCTTCAGCGTTTTGGTGCCGTAGGTCCTTCCCGTTGGATCGTCAACCTCTGTGACGAGTTTCGTCACCCCCTCCGTTGTCACGACACCTAGCGCGGCGGGGTTGTCGAGCACGACCGTCCGGCGGACATTGGCGAGACTGGCCTCGGTCGCCATGCCGGCGCTCAAATGCCACGATCCGTTGTTGTAGCCGAAGCCGTTCTTGTTGATGAGCGCGGTGAAAGTCGAACCACCCTGCGCACCAAACAAATACCAAGTATCACTGGCACCGCGTTCCGCAGCAACAGCATAGTCAAGCGCAACCTTTGTCGTAGGTTGCACATGATAGCCTGTGTCAATGAAGCGGGAATCGGCGCGGAGAGTCTCGACATAAGGCGGAAGCACCATCTTCCCGCCGCATGAAAGGCGCTTCGAGGCCGTGGCGGCTGGATAGGAGATGAAGGCGCCTGTTAGTTCGTCCTTCAAACCGACAACAGGCGTACCATCCAGCGGCCCGAACGCATACGGGCGGAAGTCTCGCACGAGCGTTCCCGCCTCGTAGATGCGGCATCCGTAGACTTTCATCGAGGCGAAGTAGTTGTTGGCGCCAGCGTATGACGCGAGTTTGATGGTGCTGGTATTTGCGAACACGCCATTCGTTGTGATTGACTTGTAGTCGTTCGTGCATGTGCCCGTCACAAGTCCGCACCACTTGCCGGGCACATCGAGAATCGCCGTCCGTTTCACGCCGACAAGATCTGCGACCGACGGTGCGACACCCGTCTTCCACTGACTCTGCTTTACGACGAAACCAGCTCCTTTATCGTTGACAAATGCGCCGAATTGCGATTCGCCACTGAATATGTACCATGTCGCACCCGAAGGACGTTCTTCAGTCAGGGCGTAGTCTAGCTCCAAACGCGTATCTGCCGTGGCGAAGTATTCGGTGTCAACATACAGATGCTTGTCGGCTTCGGTGTTGTTGCCTGTCGGGGTGGCGACGTATGGCGACTCTTCCACGAGGATATCTCCTCTGTATGTGAAAGAGGTCTCTGCTGCGGGATTGCAGATGAAGCCACCCTCGCCGGCGACGTCCTTGAAGCCTGGCATACCGTCCTGGAGGCAGGGCACGAAATCGTGGACGAGTGCACCGCTCTCGTAGATCTTCACTCCGTAGATGCGAGCCTTGCATTGCTTCTCGAATGCGCCGGTGGCGTCTTGGCGCGCGAAGAGGGCAATTGGCTCAATCGCCTCTTTGGAGAAGCTCTCAGGCGTAAAGTCCTCGTTGGGCACTTCATTCGTAACACTTCCGGTAATGTAGAGGTGCGGCGGATTCGGATAGTCAATCACAATCGTGTGGCGGTCTGTGTCGAGCGTGATGAAATCGCCGTTGCCGTCCCTCGGCCACACACTGTCGTAATTCTCGCCATTGCCGAGATGTATCACCCACAAGGTGTTTTCGTTGCCGCCAATGTAGAAAGAACCGGACATCTTCAAAGCCGTGTGGCTGCGATCCGCGCCGAAGAGCCGGGCGCCGGACACCTGCTCTGTGGTCGTCAGTGCGAAATCCACCGCGACGCGCGATGCGGGCTTCAGCTTGTAGCCCGTCAGAATGCCGCTCGTCCCGTCGGATTCGATATATGCGTCTTCCGCAAACGCATGACAGGTCGCGAACGCAATCGCAATCGTCAGTACAACCGTAAACAATGACTTCGCCTTTCGTATAGCCGACATGGTTTTTCCTCCTTTTGATGGTTCCCACTTCGGGTTTTCGATAGCAGTATACCATTTATCCCTTCAGTAGGCAAGGGGGGAAATGTGCAAAATGTACAATGGAGCGTCAGCCCGCCGGAAAGGTATCGCCGGGTATATATTGCTGTATGAAACCGAAAAGTTCAGTGGGCTTCCCTGCCATGTGGTCGAGTATCGCTTCAGCCGCCTTCTCGCCGGTCGCGACAGGGTCGAACTCGAAGCGTGCGAGCGAGCGTGGGTACACCGGGACGAAGCCCTTGTTCGCGAGTGTGACGGCGAACACGTCGTCCGGCGCGCGGACGCCAAGTTCCTGAAGCGCCATGAGGCCGCCGATCGCAAGGAAGTCGTCGAGCCACAGGACGAGGTCAGGCCAGGTTTCGCGGGGAGCGGAGAAGCGCTTGAGCGCGGCGTTCATGCCAAGGCGCTGGATGCGTTCGAGATATCCGTAGGAGTATCCGCCGCACTGCGCCTTGCTGAAGAAACTTTCCTCGACCTCCAGTCCGGCGTCTTTGAGTGTGCTGCCGATTCCGTCATACGCCGCTCTGAAGTCGCAGCCGACCAGCAGCACGCGGCGTACGCTCTTCGCCGCACACTGCCCAAGGAACTCCGCCATGTCGCCGAGGTATCCAGCCGAACCATGCGGCAGAAAGTCCTCCGAATAGAGGATCGTCGACCACGGCGTTCCGGAACGGTCGAGGCGGTCGAACACCTGCTTCGGACAGTAGAGAGGCACGGCGAAGGTCTGCTTCTGCTTGAGCATCAGATCAAGCCCGGTGAAGTTCCACCGGCCGTTCGCCTCGCGGTCGAGCGTGAACACGGAAAAAAGGTATCCCGCGCGGACGAGCCTGCGCCGCATCTCCCCGAGGAGCATCATTGCGAAGTAGGCGCCTTCGCAGGCGACAGGCACTATCGCCAGAACCTGTCCGCGCCAATACGCCTCGCGCCGTCCCAGAACCACGCATCCCAGCCTCTGGCGCGGACTCACAAGATTCTCCGACGCAAGCTTCGCGACCGCCTCGCGAGGGATGCGCATACTCACGCCGAGCGCGCTCGCCATGTCTGACAGCTTTGGCAGCATTTCGCCTTTTTTGTAGTATCCCGAAAGTATAGCGCCGCGAAGTCCGTCAGCCAGCTGGTCGGAAAGATTCACAGCCAGATTCTTATTGACCGAGAACGGCAGGCTTTTTGCGCATGCCGCCTGGCCGCGCTTTGCGCACGCGGCCTCATCGCCCATTCCCGAACTCGCACCAGTTGTAAGCATGTTCACAGGCGAAGCACCTCATTTAAGTTCCATGGTTGATGTTCCGTTGTCAATTGTGCGATTGCAGTTTGGCGAGTATTATACCAAATCCGTCCGGTGCATGCCTGCAATCGCCTCCCTTGAAACGGCCATAAAAGACGAGCGCCAGCGTCAGCGCGAACAATACCGCGAGAGGCGCGTCGCCCATGCGGACGTAAGGCGTGGCGCGCGGACGCGCCTTGCACCTCACGACGTCGAACATCGTCGCGCCCTCGTCCACAAGGGGCCTGCCCCTTTCATCGACAAGCCACGTCGCCGTGCCGCGCGGCGTTACAGTGCCTGTGACGCCCGAGTTGCCGACGCGCACCACGCTCAGCCCGGTCTCAACCGCCCGCGCGACGGACTGCCATGCATGCTGCACGGCTTCGTCCGAATGCGAAAACCAGCTGTCGTTCGTCACGAAGACGAGAACCTGCGCGCCCATGCGGGCTAGCTGGCGCATCTGCGCCGAGTCGGTGTCTTCGAAACATATCGCCACCCCAAGCTTCACTCCGTCGAAGTCGAGCGTCTTCAGTTCGCCCGGCGTGCAGCTGCCAACGGGCGCGAGCTTTTGCAAAGGCGTGATCCACTTGTCGAACGGTATGTACTCGCCGAACGGGACGAGATGGACCTTGTCGTATACATCGCACGCGCCCTCGGTGAAGAGCGCCGCCGAATTGTATTCCCTGCCCCCTTCTTTGCGGAAGCCTCCCGCCACAACTCCTCTCGCGCCGCTCGTACGGCGAAGCCAGTCCGCAAAGCGCACGGCGTTCGCGCCGCCGAACGGACCGACTTCGCTGAATGCGCTTTCGGGCAGGACCAGAAGTTCGGGCTGCAGCGGCGAGACGTTCGAGATCAGCTTTCCGTATATCGCCGCCACATCCTCGTCGCGGCGGTCGAACACGCAGGGAAAATTCCTCTGCACGAGCGCAACGCGCAGGCGCCTCTCATCCCCCTCGCTCTCGCCGTCAACGGACGCCACCTGCCGCGAGACGGCATACATCCCCCATATCGCCAAGATCGGCAGCAGCGTCTCGACGCTCCGCGACCAATGGTTGCGTTCGCCGAAGACCGGCGCAAGCATGCGCTCTGCGATGGAGGCCACCGTGCCGTTGATCAGCACCACCACCATCGAAAGCAAGAACACGCCGCCAATGGCTGCGGGCGCGCCGAAGCCGGCAACCGCCGGTATCACGCCTAGCTGGTTCCAGGCGAAGCCCCCGAAGAGACGCGACCTCGCGATCTCCAGCCCAGCCCACAGCACGGGCTCGGCGACGACTATCGCCGCGATGCGCCACATGTAGCCGCGGCCGCGCACACAGCCCCACATCGTCGCCGAGAGAAAGCCGAACGCCGCGAAATACGCGGCGCAGTACGCCGAAAGCGCCCCCCAGCCCAGAACCACGAGCGGCCATGGCCCGCCGTTCTTCACGATCGCAGGCATCCACGCAAGCGTGGCGAACCAGAATATGAAACCGTTCACAAACCACCGCTTCGCTGCAACGCGAACACCGGCGCGGCGCGAAATCCACATGAGCGGCGCGAGGGCGAACAGCGCATCGGCCATCTCGCCCATCGGCGGATATGCGGCCCAAAGCAGAAAGCCAGGCAAGTACCAGAACAACGCCGCGCACTTCCTGAAAAGCTGTCGCATCATAGCCGCGATCCTTCCCAGCTCAGGTCGATGCGTGTCGACACGCCATCTGGCGCGGCGAATGTTCTCGGCACGGGACGCGTCGCAACCCACAATCCATCGCGTCTGAATATCCGCAAACCTTCCACGTCCTCGAACGCCGGCTTGTTCAGCGACACGAAAAGCGGGGTGGACTGCTGGACGAGAAATTCCACATCGTATCCGCTCTCCGCCAGATACTGCAAATTCTCGCGATCGTTTTCGGGACTGGCCACGAAACGCCCTGCACCGAGGGAATGCAGTTCGGCCAGGGCGGACGAATTGAAGGCGTAAAGGGTCCAATCGGCGGAAATCTCCGAAACGCCCGCCGATCTGAGAAGCGAGAGCGTCGCCAGATCGGAAGCCTCCCACTTCGACCACCCTTCTCTCGCAAGACGCTTCACCATCACGCGCAGTCTGCCGAACTCGAGCTCGGGATTGTAGACAGGCAGCGCAAGCCGTGCGCCGGCGAACGCGGCAAGCTGCGAAAGATCGTCGTGCGGCGAAACGGCGACGACTGTTTCGTGCCATTCGCCGGCTGGCAAGGTCTGGCCAAGGCGCAGTTTCACCGTCCTGCGCGGCACGGACCGCGCCATCTCGACGGGAGGCTCGGGGCGGTCGTCCACGGCGGCGGCAATTTTCTTGCGCCGCGCGGCTTCGCGGGCTTCGTCGAACTTTTCCACAAGCCTGCGCCGCAAGTCGTTCAAAAGATTCATGGGCGCGAACACGCGGTCTTCGTCGACAAGCGAAAGCCTGCCCAGCCTGTAGCCCGTCTCACCAAGCTTCGAAAACGCCTTTTCAACCGCTGCATAGGTTTTTTCGGGGTTCTTGGCCGGCTGCAGTTCGGCCTGCACCGAACATTCGGCGACTCTGCCGAACAAATCCGACGAGGCGCGCACACCGTCCGGCGAGAGGGCCACCGTCACATCCACAAGCGAGCCCGCCGGATATTCGCTCGGACGAAACGCCGGCGCGGGAAAGCGGCGCTTCACGGCGTTGGACATCGAGCAGTACACCGTTCCGCGGCACTTGTCGGCCAAGTCGTCCGGTATGAGCACTTCGACATCCGCTCCGGCGGGAACCTCGAATACATTCGCGCGGGAAATCGCGCGGCGCATTTCCGTGATGCCGAAGCCGACGGGGCGGCCGCCGTCCTGCGAGGCGAACTGAAGTCCGTCGTGGCGTTCCAGCGCGCGGGCGGTGTGGAAGCGAATCCAGCTGCGGCCGTCGCGGTCCTTCGTGACGCGCTTCACCGTCCCGACGGGAGTGCCCACGTGGCCGAGCGCAGTGGAGTCCACCACGTCATCGCGATGGCCGTCGAAATGCAGCGTGGTTGTGCGGCGCGAGAATACGGTCTCGAGATCGGCCACAGTAACCGGGGGCTCTCCGCCGAAGCCATCGAGAATCTGGCGATAGTACTTCGTCACGCTGGCGACGTAGAGCGCGCTCTTCATGCGTCCCTCGATCTTCAGCGACGCGACGCCAGCCTCCACCAGCTTGCGCACTTCCTCGCCGAGGCGCAGGTCCTTCATGGAAAAAGGCGTCGCCTTCGTCGCGCCGAACTGCTGGCGACAGCAGTAGGCGCACTTGCCGCGGTTGCCGCTGCGGTCGTTCTCCATTGCCGAAAACAGGCAGAGGCCCGAAAGCGAATAGCAAAGCGCGCCGTGGATGAAGCATTCGAGTTCAAGGTCGCCGCAGCGTTTTGAGATGGACGCCACCTCTGCGAGGGACAGTTCGCGAGCCAGCACCACGCGCACAAAGCCGAGCGCCTTGAGGGCGAGTACGCCTTCGAGGTTGTGGGCGACTAGCTGGGTGGAGGCGTGCAGGGCGAGACCGGGGAAGTGTCGGCGGCAGAGGCGGGCCACGCCGAGGTCCTGGACGATAACGCCGTCAGGCGCGATTTCGTCAAGGCGGGCGAGGATGGATATCGCGTCGTCGAGGGCGTCCTCGTCGACAACGGTGTTGAAAGTCACATACACCTTGCGGTTTTTCGCATGTGCATAGGCGACCAGGCGAGCCAATTCGTCAAAAGAAAGATTTTTGGCGAAAGCACGCGCGGAGAAGTCGGCGAGGCCGCAGTAGACGGCATCTGCGCCCGCCTCGAACGCCGCCAGCGCGGTATCGAAATCCCCCGCCGGGGAAAGGAGTTCAGCAATACGATTCATTTCGCCTCTGATTTTATCACATCTACGCGCACACAGTCAACGCCGGCAGAGATCGGGTGAGTGACTTGTCGAATTCGCAACTCTCGCAATCGGGATGCACCTGCAGGCAGTAGTCCCGGTATATCTGCAGCAGTCCCTGCATTTTCAAACCATTGGACGCGTAAGCGCGCGAGGGGTTGTGATCGCGGCCGAACAGCCTGAACGCCATAAGTCGCATGGGTTCGCACATATCTTCGGGAGGCAACCATTCCGGCGCTTCCCGAATGCGCCCTTCCGCGATCGCGAACGGCACAATGACATTGGCCACGACAGCGGCGGCACGCCCCTTTCCCATGAAGCCTTCCCGCGAGAGATACTTCACCATGCCACGCAACGCACCAGGCGAGAAATCCGCCGCATCCGCCAATGCGAACGTCTCTTGAAACGAGAAGAGACGTCCAGCCGCAACCAAGCGGCGACTTGGCGAGTTGCAAGGCCGCATGCCGCGTCTCTCGACGCCAACGAATCCCGCGGCGACAAGAAACGCGGCGCCGGCGTTGTCCGGCTCGGCGCGCACGACTTCGACGGGAATGGCCTCGGCGATTTTCCGGAACGCGCGAGCATTCGCAGAATATCCAAGAGCGCCCATGACCTCAGAATAGAACACCTGCATGCGGCCTTTGCGCCCTACGCCGGGAGCTGAAAGCAAACGCTTGATGCGCATCGCCTTCGCCGCCAGGCGACATGCGCCAGCGGCAACAAGCGTAGCGGAAGCGAGATCCGGCTCGTTTTTGAGGCGCATGTGGCAAGGTCGCATCTCTATCGGCAGACGCGCAAACGGATACGCGCCCAAGTCGATCTGGTCTGGCGAAAAGCCCGGGTCGGACGTGAGAAACCGCCCGATCCATATTGAGACCGCTCCGGGCGGGAGACTCGCCGGGACAGGTCCGCAACCCCATGTGACGTGAGCGACGACATTTTTGTACGCAGGGTCGTCGCCGTGGCCATGCGCACTCCATCCGGACGGAGACAGGTGAACCTCGACGTCACCGGAAATCCGCTTTTCGCCAACGTAAAGCACCGCTCCGCGAAAGTCCGGTCCGGGGCCAAGGTTCCAATCGCCGGGATGGACAACCCTCACAGGGCTGCCCGACCGGGTGACGAGATTCACAGGGCGCAGTGCGCGATCGTACCAGACAGCCTGTACATGGCGTTCTGTCAGAGGCTCTGCAATGCCACGACAGTGAAATTGCGATCCACCGCAGACAAACGAATCTACCCCCATCGCACGAACCTCTCCGCAGGCACGAATATGTTAACCCGCTCAATGTGATCGATCTCCGGCTTTTTGCAGCCCGGCTCGCCATAAATCTCGATTACGTCAAACCGGTACGCGCCGTTCCACCGATTCTTGCGTCGCCATGCGTTGAAAGCCCTCCTGAGATTTCTGAGCTTCTTCTTGTCGATGCTTCTCAAGCGTCGCTGTTGCGGACTCTTTTGCATATGCTGCTTCACCTCGACGAACACCATGGCGTCGGCCTCGCGGTCGTACGCCACGATGTCGACTTCAAGTCGCCTGTCGTAGACGCAGGGGCGAATGTTCCTGTCGACTATCACGTAACCCTTGAGCCTTAGTGCCGCCGCCGCAACATCCTCGCCCCAGCGTCCGTTTGCGACGCTCTTGTTCGGTTCGTCACGCCGCAAAGCCATTGTTTTCCCCTTTGACGCGAGGCACGCCAAAACATATGTATCCGATCGAGTTCTCGAATGCGATGGACAATCCATACGCCTCGGCGGTTGTGAGCACTATGTGCGAAGAGCGATCATCTTCGCTGCGGTCGGACCAGTTGCGGTAAAGCTCCAGCGAATACGCCGAAACCGGCGACAAAATATGGCGAAGCACAATCTTGGTGTGATGATTGCCCGAGATGTGATACAGGCCTTTGCCGTCTTCGATCGACTCGCACTCGCCCCTGAACACCTGCAAAATCCTGCATATGTCGGAAAAGTCCAGCTTTACCACGATGCATTTTTCCCAATTGAATTTCGAGTAGGTTTTGACGGCGGCCCGTCTGTCGCCCACCGACTGCTGGGATGCCATGGTCATCATGAAATAGCCGTCTTCATCCCCGCGCGCAGGGTGCATTTCCAGTTTCATGGCGCATCCGGTTCCGCTGGGATTGGGATGGTATATGGCGAGCTGGGGACGATACGCGGCTGCGGCGCGGCCGTCTCTCGTTTGCGTTCCATTGTTTGTCGTGTTCATGTCGTTTCCTTTCTTTGCATTGTTGTTTTTTCATAATCCGGCGCGACACCCGTCACGCCAGAAATCCGCTGTTGTCGTCAAGCTGCCTGTATCCCGCAGCCTCCATTACATCCTCCTGGCATACGGCCTCGGATCCCCTCAGGTCGGCAATGGTCCGCGCCACGCGAAGCACCCTGTCGTATGCCCGGGCGGAAAGGCTCAACTTCTCCAGATTCCGGCGAAGCTCCTCCTGCGCGGCGACGTCCATTCTGCATATTTTCGGAAGGTCGCGGCCGCGCACGTCGGCGTTTGTGCGAACCCCTGCCATTCCGCGATAGCGTTCAGCCTGAATCCGGCGGGCCTTTACGACACGTTCGCGTATTGCCGCGCTTGGCTCGCAGGAAGGCGCCCTGTGGAGGTCTGCCAACGGAACAGACGATACCCCAACTTGTATGTCGATGCGGTCCAACAGCGGCCCCGACACGCGCCTTTGGTATTTCAGTATCTGCGATTGAGTGCATCGGCATTCATGCGCCGGATCGTTGAAATATCCGCACGGACACGGATTCATCGCGGCGACGAGCATAAAGCGCGAAGGATAGTCATGCGCCGCCGCTGCGCGCGACACGCTTACGTGGCCGTCCTCCAGAGGCTGGCGCAGCACTTCCAGCGCCTGGCGGGGGAACTCCGCAAACTCGTCCAGAAAGAGAACGCCCCTGTGAGCAAGGGACACTTCGCCTGGCATAGGGCGCGTTCCGCCGCCCAGCAGGCCTATCGAACTTACGGTATGGTGCGGCGCCCTGAAAGGACGGCGCGTAACGAACATTCCGCCTCCCTTTGCCGCTCCAGCTATGGAATGTATGCGCGACACCTCCAGGGCCTCTTCAACCGTAAGCGGCGGAAGTATGCTCGGCACGCGACGGGCGATCATCGTCTTGCCGGAACCAGGCGAACCTATCAGCATTATGTTGTGGCCTCCTGCGACTGCGACCTCGACCGCTCTTACGATCATGGCCTGGCCCTTGACATCGCTGAAATCGTCACCGTAATCCGAACCGCCGCCGACAAGCGCGGCGATATCCGTCCACACCGGTTCTATGCGCAAGTTGCCATTGAGATATTCCACCGCTTCACGCAAAGTGCGTATCGGTATGACGTCTATACCCGAAACGACGCTCGCCTCTTCCACGTTCTCCGCTGGAACGAGAACGGCGCGGCGGCCTATGCGCTTCATTTCCATGACCATGGGCAGCACCCCGTTTACGCGACGCACCTCGCCGGAGAGCGCCAACTCGCCGACAATCCCGTATTCGTCGAGATGCTCGTTTTCGAGCCGTCCCGTAGCCTTCACAAGACATATCGCAATGGGAAGATCGTATATGGGACCTTCCTTGCGCACATCGGCCGGCGCCAGATTGACCGTGACGTCATATTCCTTCTTTGTTTCGAAGCCGGAATTTCTGAGCGCCGAGGAGACTCTGTCCTTTGCCTCTCTTACCGCTTGATCCGGCAGGCCGACTATCGCGAACGAACTCGTTCCTTCGCGAGAGAAGACCTCTATCTCGACTGTTCGCGCATCTACGCCGCAGACTGCGCCCGAATAACATTTAGCCAACATGGTGGTTGCTCCTTTTGTGTTTCAGATACGCAACCATTATCGCATATTTCCCAGAAACGAATGTTACGCGAATGTTACGCGAATGTTACGACTTCGTAACATTCATTTTTGAAAAAACGGAGGTCAAAAGTGCATTTCGCCCTTATGGCACAGGGCTTTCATGCACATCGTCGCGTCAAAATCCGGAAAGGCGATTTTTGTCAAAGATTGTCAAAGCGCAAAAACGGGGGTCAAAAACCGGGGACAGGCACTAGTTTTTTTCTGGACTTCACTCACATTATTGTTTCCATTGGCTGGTTCCTTTAGGCTGACCATTGCGTCGTGTCCAAGAGTAAACGCGTGTTCTGAAAGTAACCGCACGAAATTCAACTCCGATCGTTTGGGCTCATCCGCCTCGCGCCATGATCTGCGCACCATGCGGCAAGCCCCACGTGTCATACGCGGCTTTTCGACTGCTTTGCAAAACAGCACTCGCGCATTTCGCTTGTTAGTTGGCGAGGCCTTGTACGGGGCGGATTGAATGCCCTCCCCCGCGGACGCCGCAACCGGCTCACTTCGGTTTGTGCTTTTTGCGCCAGTCGGCGGAATCGGCCGGCGCGTCGCCGGACCACAGGCCGCGACGGGCGGCGCAGGCGGACGACTGGGATTGCGCACTTATTGCAATAAGTGTTCCAGACTTTCGCGGATTTGCTTCCCCTTAAGGGTGGCTTTTGTTTACTTCACCCTTTCCAGAGCGGTTGCGTTCTCCCAGGTGTAGGGCCTTCCCTTGCCACCTTTAGCCGCCAGACCTGCCACCCCTAGCCGCCAGACCTGCCACCGGAACTGGTGGCCAGGTTTGACGAGTTCTGGGCCGCATACTCAAGCGACTATCCCCGAAAGTTCTTTGTCGAGTGCAAAAAACTTTTGAACTTTTTTCCTGCCAAACCTAACTATAGATGCGGCATCTATAATACGATAACGCCTTCACATCCTTACTTAGGACATTCTCAGAAATATATCCGTTCTTCTATCCATGGCGGAACAGGAATCGACTTTGCCCTCATCGCATCCGCATAGCCCCTGAAGTCAAAATCGACCTCGCGGAACTGTACTTCGCCGCTCTCCGGATCGAAGAGGACGTAATTGGAATACGGCCGCACGCGCGGATAGCCGACCGCCCCGACGTTCACGAGGTACTGGCATCCGTCCTTCATGCGGAAGTCGCGCTCATCCTCCTCGCGGCGGCAATCCGGGAAATATGGGTCGGAGAAGAATTCGAGCGTGAAGACCGCCGGGACATGGGTGTGTCCGACGAACAGCATCCGCTCCTCGCGGCACGTCATTGAATCGCGCGCCGCGAACCTGTCGTGGATGTAGTCCATGAGGTGCGGAGCGGCGAAGTTTGCGTGCGCGACCGCGAAGCCGTCGCACTCGCAGACGGCCGGAAGCGCGCGCAGCCAGTCGAGGTCCGATTCGCCCAACTCGCGGCGGTGACGCTCCGTGCCCTCCCGCGCTGTGTCGATCATTCCGTCCGTGTTGTGCCAACCAGAAACGGCAGCATCGTGGTTGCCCATAACGGTTGGTATCCCCCGCTCGCGCAGGATTCTTATTGCTCCCACGGGATCGGGACCATACCCCACCACGTCTCCGGCGCAGACCACTTTCTCCGCGCCGCAGCGCTCGGCGTCCGCCAGCACCCTCTCGAGCGCCGCCGGATTTGCATGGATGTCGGATATTATTGCGTATTTCATACTGTGTCCCCAAGATAGTGTCCGTCATAAAAGGCAAACTGCGCAGGCAAGGACGCTCCATCGTACAGGATTAACCATCCATCTTCACTTACAGGTGCGATAGTTGCCGATCTTTCGCTCGCATGGTGCCCCGAGGGGGAGTCGGACCCCCACGCCTTTCGGCCCTTGGATTTTAAGTCCAGGTCGTCTGCCATTCCGACACCGGGGCTTCAGTCTCGCCCGCTATGGATGGTGCCCCGAGGGGGAGTCGAACCCCCACGCCTTTCGGCCCGTGGATTTTGAGTCCAGGTCGTCTGCCATTCCGACACCGGGGCTTCGGTTTGCTAATCAGGATGATTTTGCATTCTACGCCACAGCTCGTGCATTTCTTGTTGTGCTTTCACTGTAATACTACTGGGTGAGCGTGAGAATCTTACGCGATAATTTTCAATTTCAGGGTTGGCATTGCGCACATGTCGCCCGGCTCGTTCACGGAGAATCCCGAATGATTTCTTCGATGTCATCGGTTCCGTCATCCTTGCTCCAGTCGCGCTCGATGGACTCGAACTTGCCGACAAGATCGGGGCGCAACACGAGAACCTGGCTCCAGTCGGACGCGGTGAGCCGCGAGAAGTCGCACTCGTCAAGATGAAGCGCGGCCATCGGGACGCCGATCTTGCCACATTGACGCACAATCCGAACAATGTCGCGGGCGCCGAACTTCGACCAGTCGCAGCGGTCGATGAACTCTGGACGTGCGGCGATGAGGTTTATCCAGTCGCCACCGTCAAGTTTGGACCAGTCGCACCTATCCGCAAACTCCGGATGCTTCCACAACAGCCAGAACCAATGGGCTCCAGAAAGTTTCGCCCAGTCGCACTTGTCGGCGAACTGCGGTTGGCGGGCCAGAAGGTGCGCCCAATCTTCGCCATCCAGTTTCGACCAGTCGCACTTGTCGGCAAAACGCGGCTGGAACTGAAGTAGCGTAGACCAGTCGCATCCCGCAAGATGTATCCAGTTGTTCTTTTCAGATGTTAAGCTCATTCCTTATCTCCTTTTCACAATCAGAAGTTGATGCCTTATTCTGACACGAAGCCCTCAAAGTTTGGGCAGCCACGAAATGCCGACGGATCAGAACCGATCATGGCGCCTGCAAACGACGATTCATGTCTGCTAAGCCGGTTACAATCCAAGAAAGCCTCATGTTCAAACAAAACCTGTTTGGGATTGTCATCAATCAACTCGACCTCGGCTTTCCAACCTCTCCGCAGTGAAACCCTCAACCGGTAAAACTTGAATCGCTCCAAGGCTGTACAGCCAGCGAAAGCCCTTGTGCAGATGCTGAAACCTCCTTCAGTTGGATTCGCGTCTGGATGCTTTCTGGAAAGCACCGACTTTATGACTTCAGGACTCGTTGCCACACACCGCACTTCATAAAGCAAAGTACAGTCTGCGAACATGTTCGCAGGAATGCTTGTAGTAATGACGGGAGGCAGAATATGTAGCATGCGGCATCCCGAAAACTGGCATCCGCGCCATGCATCATCTTTTAGAACAAGGAATCCTTTGTCCGGGCCGAGTCCTGGTTCAATGAATCCCAACATCTCACATCCGTCAAACGCGCCCGTTCCGGAAACATCAAGCAACGCCGGCGGCAAACCGGAGTCCACTTCAATGTCTCCATATCCAAACCGATACAGGCTCAAATGCCGGCACGACGCAAACGCACGCGAACGAAGCGAGACCTCGTTTCCGCCGGTAAACACGCTCGACAACTGATCGCAACCCTCGAAGGCGCGGATGCCGATCTCCCTCGGCGCCCTGCAATAAGCGTAGGTGTAATCAGAACTTTCCCATCTGAAATCACTCAGCCTTCCACTGTGTGCGAATGCGTAATTCGCTATCGCATGTACATGGTCGCAGATGACACAATGCTCCGGCGCGTTCAGGCAGAACAACACCTTTGTTCCGTCCGCCGAATACTGTATCCTATCCGAAAGGGCATCACATCCATCAAAAGAGTCCGCCTGCCTTGAAAGAGCAAATGTATCACGCACATCTGACACGCTGATGCTGCGCAGATTCGCACAATGCGCGAATGCTCGCGCACCAAGACGAACATGTTTGTCGCGAAGTTCATCCGGGAGAAGGACATCACGCAAATCCTGTCGACCTTCAAATGCATTGTCCGGAAGGACATACATTGTCGCGTTTCCGGAGCTTCTTCTCTCAAACTCACGAATGTCGAGCCGCTGGAAATGCCTCAACACTTTTTCTTTAAGCCTGTTGGCTCGCTCGTACAGTTCGTGATGTATTTCACTGTCGCCGAATTGATTGACAGTCGCGACTTCTATTCCCGGGAAGGACTCCCCCACTGCAAACGGAACCCCATCCCCGACCGCACACCAACAGGCCTGCTCACAGCATCTGAGTGCCATCTGAATGTCTTGCTCGACCTCCCGCCCTTCCAAAAACGCAGCGGCGAGCTGAATCAAAAGGTTTCCGCTTTCAAGGCTCGGGGTGAACAGCCAGCGTCCGCACACCAGCTCGCATTCCCCTTTCGGCATATCGAACGCCAAAGAACAGACGTACTGAAACTCGCTTGGCCTAAGTTCCAGCCAGCGAATATGGTCGCCGGCGTCTCCCTTGACGAGAAATTCTGTCTCGTTCATCCCAGTACCCGAAAAGAAGAAATTTGAGATACTATTCTGCCTGGACTCGGAGTCCATGAATCCACAATACAGCGATTCCGGAACTTTCACACACCGCCAAGCCGTCTGCCCGGCCCAAACAAGGCGTTCAGCACCTTCCTTAACATACAATCTCGACAATTGTCCACATCCGGCAAACGCTTCGCCGTCTATCACTTCAACATGCGCAGGCACTACGAGCGTCTGTATAGTATTGTCTACGTCCAGCGGGCGCCACAATGCACTGTCGCATGAATCGATATGCCACCCGCCGCAAATCGTACCATTGCAGCTCAACTCGCCAAGACCGCCTCCGCTCGGCATTTCGCAATCACTCACAATGCTGCCGGACGAGTATATCTGCCGCCCGTCATATTCTACAGATGTAACAAGCCTCAAATCTGGTGCTTCTGGTTTCGCCATCGTTTTGTAGTGAATCGTCAGACGGCTGATATCAAATGCCCCAGCCACCTCGAACTCAAACACATCTGGGTCTGTACTCGAGATGACCGCATATCTCACCGCACAGTTTTGCATGCGCCCAAGAGAAGCGTCGATTATTGCGCCCTCGCAAACAAGGTTCGCGTCCGAAGGATTGGCATGCTCTGCATCCCCATCTTCAATGTATAGGTGATCCAAATCCAGCCACGGAAAACTCGAATTTTCCGGGCATGTCCACGGCAACTCGCTCGCATCCACGCAGGAATCTTCAAACGACGCAAATTGCCCGTAGCTTATGCCGTAAACACAGCGGGTCCTTAGTTCAGAGGTATGAGGCATCTTTTCTTTCCTTTCTTGTTTATTTGACAGCGACGTTTTCATCACCTAAAGCATCCGCGCCCGTACCAACAGTTTTGTCATCCAAAAGACTTTCCAGCGTTTTCATGTCGACAATCACTGGACCGGGAGCGTCTGGATCGCTCATCCAGCCGACCGGCTTCGCGTCCTTCTTCCCCGAAAAGAAGTCCGCCGCACTGAACATTGGGACCCTTTTGCGCTTTCCATTTGGCTTATCCATTTTCGTTCTCCTTTTTGTTTCCTACAATTCTAAAACGGCAGATCCTGTTCATCCTTACCATACAGCATTGTCACTGTCCAGGCGGCAGAAGATATCCGCGCAGTTTTTCCGGAGGGTTGGCCATAATCTTATGCGCTTCCAACAATCCAAGCATTTGCGCGTACACCACCCACTTCGCACACGAACCGGTGGCATGGTTGTAGCTGAAGTCAATCAGCACCCATGCCAACGCCGCCGAGCGTTTCCTGCCCGTTATGGAATCGTCATCGCGACTCGCGGAATACAACTCCAGAATTGGTTCGTAGGCTTTTTTGAAGTGTTCGACAGCCTCCTTTTCGTCCTTTGCCGCATCGGCTTTCCTGATCCACACAACCGCTTCTAAGACAGCATTCTTGTCACTTTCGAAAAGGCACTTGTTCGCCTCCTCGAGCGAGAACACCTCATCCTTCTTTTCAGCACAACCCAGTGCAAATAAAGAGAGAAGCAATACCGCTATCATTTTCATCGACAACTCCTTCGTGTTGATAATAACATTACATACGGGCAAAACCGTCACCGCTAAATAGAGAACTTGTCTGGCCAATTGGAGATGCAAGCGGGGTGTACGGTTTTCCAGCCGACGTGTCCGTGCCTCCACCAGAAGCGTTGTTGGCTTGCCAAAATACGGCTGAAATGTCGTCCGTCGAACAGCCGTATTGCTTTGCGGCGGAAAGATATGCGCCATCAATGTCGTCCGCAGTTACAACGACCGCGCCGACATCTTTGATCCAAACCGTCCATTCTTTTCTATCACCGTCTCTTTTCATTCTACTGGCTTTTATTATACATCCCTGCATTGAAGGTTTTCGCCCAACCCAGACCAACTGGCGAGCCGTTCGTCCATCTCGCGGCACTGGCGATACACTTCTACAGTTGTTAAAAGCCATGACCTCCAGTTTCTTACGCGGTGTCCTTCGGCTACAATGTATTTCCAGACATCATCAAAACAATCAAATACGGCAATCGGGGTGTACGGCTCCCCGCCAGAGACATCGCACACCTCGTACATCCGCGAATGGAACGGCCCGAACCAAACGCGGCTACGAACAACAACCTCACGGCCATATAGGGTAACGGCATACATTATCATACTTCTTTCCAATTATTCCAGGTATCAGACATCATCGGCTTCGTCACCTTCCTCTGGCACGTCATCTTCAAATAAATCATCTGTATCGTCACTCGATTTTACTCTGTCGCCTACCCATCGCACTATTTGTCTGAAACATATCATCAACAAAATCGCTCCGACAGCAGCAGAAGTAATTATCCAATGACGAAACGCCCATCCGACAGCACTAATACCCATCCAAACAGCGAACACAACAACGACAAGTATTATCAAGCACGGTATCCAAAGAGGCGTTGCCATCAAAAATGCATGAAGCGAAGAATTCTCTGACGACCCGCTTTCAGCTTTTACTGAAGTTGTTAAAGACTTCTGGCTCATAATTTGAGTCGATGCAGTCGCACGGTGTCCTGATGGCTGACTTTTATTGGCCTTGCGAACTTTAGTCTTAGGACTCTGCTCGTGAGCAGGTTCCGTTGATTCCGCCATTTCGCCTATTTGCCTACAGCCCTCTTGCCTAATGTGCTCCGCTTCTTCTCGTTGGATGCGCTCCATCTCTTCGCGCTGCATGCGTTCCGCCCCTTCCTTCTGGAGCCGCTCGGCATCAATGCGCTCCCGCGCCTCACGCTCGACACGTTCTTGCTCCATCCTCTCGCGCTCTTTCAATGCCCGTTTACGCGCTTCATAGGTGCTGGCTACTTCAAGCAGCCGCTTTTCATTCCCCAAACTTGTACGCTTATCCCAAGCGCCTTCTTCCTGAAGAGAGCGAAATACCGAAGCAATAAAATCGACATATTCGCTTATCAATTCATTGCGAGAAGAAACCTCCTTGTCCAACACGCCCAGCCACAATAGCACGTCCTCATCAGACGCTTCGGTGGAAAGGACATTTTGCGTTGGCGGCTCGTCTTTTTCGGATAAGACCCTTGCATGTTCAAATAGATGTGAAAACTCAAGAAGACGCAAGGAATCACTGTCGATAGAATTGTGTTCGCCGGGAATTTGCACCTCCCCAAGCAACTTTCGGACAAACGCGACAACAGTACTGCCATCCGGATCTGGCGAATCGGCAACCTCGTTAAGGTTTTCCGCGAGTACCGACAATGACTTTCCAGCCTCCGCCAGCTGACCATTTGAATCGGCGATATTTTTCAGCACTCTGGACAATTCTATGCGTATGTCCTCATTTTGCCGATTGCGGCAGGCTTCCTCGGCGTTCTTTGCGGCATCAACGAACGGATGTATCCACACGCTCTCACTCATGTTCAACCTCGCTTTCCTCTGCTGTGGCGACAGCGGCCCCATCCGTCGTCATGGTTTCTGCATTTTCGACGCAGGGGATGTCGTCCGGCAATATGTTACGGTAGTCACTCTCTGTCTTATCTGCTTTTTCAGCCAACCGGTCGCTCATACGGCTTATGACCTCGCCGTAAACCACCTTGACATCACGGGCATTCCCGAAATCGTCTCCTGCGCGTTTCATGAAATCGTCGAAATAACGACGCAGTGGCTCCTCGCATTCAGGCGATAAGACATAAGAATCCTTTTCAGCTGCCAATCTGAAAATCTTGACGCAATCTTCAGGTGTATAGTTCTCGAAAACAATCTCGTCGGGGATCCGGCTGGCCAGTCCTGGATTCGCCTGCATGAATTGGTCGACTTTGTCCTTGTATCCCGCGACAATCAATACAGTGTTCTGGTATTCCTCCGCAGTAAGGCACCGCACCAGAGTGTCTATCACTTC
>CACYQU010000031.1 GCA_902776615.1 uncultured bacterium | reverse complement strand
CGGGCTTCCGCACGCAGCGACAAAGGGATTTGCCAGAAGTTATCGGATAAACTTGCGTTTACTTCCAGAACTTGCGTTTAGTTCCGGACACGACGATCCGCGTTTTTTCCATAATTCGGGTGGATGCTCTCTGCGCAATTATGGTATAATGCAGACGTGAACGTCGTATTGTTCTTTCAGTCCACCATGCGCAAGAGCTGGCGAGAGAAACTCGCCGGCGCGTTTCGCTTTGCCCGCGAAAGAGGCTGGCTAATCCAGGTAATCGAGCGGTCCGCCACCCCTTCCGCGATTCGCAGCGCGCTGCGCACTTGGCGTCCCATCGGCTGCATGGTAGACCGCGCGCATTCATGCGGCATGCCGCCAGACGGCGTTTTCGGCGACACTCCGGTTGCATATCTTGATCAAGATCCTCGCCATCCGAGTCCGAAACATTCATGCGTCCTCCACGATTCTGCAGCGACGGCGCGCCTCGCGGCAAAAGAGCTTCTCAATCTCGGATACGACTCGTGCGGATTCGTAGGCATGCCCCAACCGCGATTCTGGAGCTCCGAACGCGCCGAAGAATACCGCAAAGAGGCCATTAAGGCAGGATGCTCCTTTTCGGAATTCTCCGGGGATGATATCGTCGCGTGGCTTTCGTCCCTGCCGAAGCCCTGTGCGATATTGGCGGTAAACGACTATGTGGCGCAACAGGTCCACCATGCCGCGCAAACAATCGGCATTAAAATACCAGACGACATTGCAATCGCCGGCATTGACAATGACGAACTCTACTGCGAAGCGATGCAGCCCGGTCTTACAAGCGTCGCGCCAGACTTCGAAGCGGCCGGCTACCGCCTGGCCTCGCTTCTGGCCGACCAGATAGACCACCCTGGCGAACCGCCGGTTATCGTGAAATACGGTCCCCGCAAGCTTGTAAAGCGAGGTTCGACGAGAAAGATAGCCGTTTCGGACGTGCGCGTGCGACGTGCTCTCGAATTCATCAGGCGCAACGCTTGCAACCAGTCGCTCGGCGTTGACGAGGTGATGAATGAAATGAACTGTTCGCGGCGACTCGCAACCATGCGCTTTCGCGAAGCGGTTGGACATTCCATAGTGGATGAAATCCACGACGTGCGCTTCCAGCATGCCTGCAAACTGCTGACAGAAACCGACATGTCCACGTCGGCAATCGTCTCCGAATGCGGATACGATTCGGAGTCGTTCTTCAAAAAGTACTTCAAACAGCGCACAGGCCTTTCAATGAAAGACTGGCGCGCCAAAGTTTCCACCCGCTCCGCTAAATCAATCGGGCAAAATCGCCCGGCGTAATCGGCAACTGCCAATCACGCACGACGCATCGGCAACAACGCCGCCACCGCGGCATAAGCGGCGCATCCGCCGGAGAGCGCGACTCCAAGCGATCTGCCGCCTGCCGATCCGGGACCGAACGCAAACACAAGCGGCAAGGCCGTAAGCGCAGCCAAAAGCGGCAGAAGCGCGCCGGTGCGCGCACGCGCGCCACTGTCCGACACGATCGACATCGCCACTGTTACGGCCGGCAGCATAACAATGACATACCTCGAATAGACCGAAAGCGACACACCGGAAATCGAAAGCGCCAGCATCGCGCCGAATACAGCCGCAATCGACGGCGTCATGCCGACGATCGCCTTGATCAGGCTTTCATGGTACGCGACCAGCACAAGAAACACCGCGAGCAGCGACAGCCCTGTCAGCAGGCCTTCGTCGCCACGGCTTTTCAGCGACTCGTATGTGAAGTTTGCCCAATCGTTTACAAATCCAGGCGGAAGCTTCTCGCGGCAGATTCTGAGAACCTCTGCGACCGCCTCGGAAGTAGATACGCCAGGCTTGGGTACGAACTGTTCGGTACAGTACAAATACTGGTCGCAGCGGTAGCATGCGCGCGGGCCAAGCTCTTCGCTGCATGTTACAAGACTGCCAACCGGCACCATGCTCCCCTTCTTCGATCGCACATACAGCGCCTCGACATCCTCCGGCTTCGCCCTTCCGCACCAGTCCGCCATTGCAGTCACGCGGTTCACCTGGGTTCCAAGGTTCACGTCGTTGACGTATATCGAACCGAGGTTGTGCTGAAGCGTCGCATACACACTCGACATCGGCACGCCCAGAAGCTCGCACTTTGCGCGGTCGATCTTTACACGCAGATGAGGAGTGTCGGTGTAGAAGCCGCCTGTCACCGACTCAACAAGCGGCGACTTTTCAAACTCGCCGCGCATCCTCAGAACTTCGCGCGAGAACTTTACGGGGTCGTTGTCGCCGATGGCCTGCAGCAAAACCGACACTCCACCCTGGCTGCCCATTCCTTTGACAGGCGGTATCCTGAGAACGTATGCCTCCATTTCAGGAAACTGCTGTGCTATCTTCCGCACGCGCTGCGCTATGGCGTACGATGTTTCGTCCGCGCCGCGCTTGCTCCAGTCCTTCAGCACAAGCATCATCTTCGCCTGGTTTTCGCCTGCGCCGTTGATTACGCTCTCGCCAAGGAGCGTCGCCGACTTCTCGATGCCGCCGAGCGAGCGCACTTCCCGGTACAGACGGCGCATCATCTCGGCGGTAACCTCCATCTGCGTACCTTCGGCAAGCTTGCAATCGACGTAAAGAACACCCATGTCTTCATCGGGCACAAACTCCTTGGGAAGCCTGTCAGCCATGACATACGACGCGAGCGCTGCGAGAACGGCAAGCAGCACGGCAAGGGCCGGCGCAAGCCGCCACGCATGAGGCGGCGAGGACGGAGCCAGCGCCGTTTTCTTTGCAAAAAGCCCCGCAAGCGCAGAAATCACAATGACAGCATTGAATGCCGAGGCAAGCGCCATAAGCGCAAACACAACAGAAAACTGTTTGAACAGAACGCCCTGCACGCCATCCACAAGCATGAGCGGCAACGCCGCACCGGCAACGACTATTGCAGCGGCGAACTGCTCCATGCCGGGCAACCCGCCGCGCCGCACTACGACGAACGACCATGCCGCCATTCCGGCAGAAAGCGCGAACGACGCGAGATAGGCATAGAGTGTTAGCAGATTGATCTGCATGCCAGAAAAGGCAAGGGCCGAAACGGTGATTGAAGTCGGCACCAAAAGCGAAGCCAGAACGGCAACTGCGCCCCAAAACGATCCGAGCGCAAACCAAAGCGCCGCGAATACGATTACTGCCGCAACCGACATGGCCACACCTGCACCAAATAGCACCTTCTTCATGTATTCGGTCGAATCATAGGTCATGTCCCACGCAAGATCCGCAGGAAAAAAAGGCTCAAGACCTTTGAGTTCCGACTTTACCGCTCGCATGGTGTCCAGCGGGTTTGCGCCCGGAAGCAAGTATATGACGGCGTACACGGCCGGAGTCTCGTCGTAAAGGGCGGAATACGAATAACCTTGCGGACCGGTGCCGATTCGCGCTACATCTTTCAGGCGAACCTGTCCGCCGGACGCATCCGTAGCGACAATGATCTCGCCGAACTCTTCGGGCGTCGAAAGCCGTCCTTTGGAGACGAGGGTCATCACACGCGACGTGGAGTCGCCGGCAGGTCGCGCACCGACCGTCCCAAGCGACGCCTGAACGTTCTGCGCCTTTATCGCCGCAACGACATCATCGGAGCAAAGCCCCAGCGATGCCAGCCGCTCGGGCTGCATCCAAACCCTTACTGCGATTTTGTTGTCTTTGACCACCGACTTGCCTACGCCGGACACGCGAAGCACGGCCGGATTCACGACGCCGAACATGAAGTCCGCCACCTGATCGCGCGTGAGCCGCCCCTCTTTGGACCGAAGCGTAAGTATTCCAAGCTCCTCCGTCGTTCCGCTCTCGACGGTGACGCCTGTGTTCTTCACCTCCTGCGGCAGCATCGACAGCGCCTGCTGAACCTTGCTCTGAACTTTCATCAGGGCGACGTCGCGGTCGTAGCCGACGGCGAAGTTTACCGTAAGGGAATACGCGCCGGAGTCGTAGCACGAACTCGTCATGCGGTTCATGCCTTCCACGCCGTTAATCTTCTCCTCCAGCGGCCCAGCGACGGTGTTCATCAACTCTATGGCGTTGGCGCCAGGATACGTGCACGACACGGAAATGGCGGGACGCGCCAAAGTGGGATACATCGCGACCGGAATGCGCAGCGCCGCAAGCGCGCCGACAACCAGCGCAACTATTGCAACGGCTGTCGAAAGCAACGGGCGGGAAGCGAACGTTGCGACGACTTTCACGGCGACACCACCTTGACCACATCGCCTTCGTTCAGCCTGAACGCGCCTCCGCCGACTATGCGGTCTCCCGCCTCAAGGCCGCCTGCGACGCGAAACATTCCGTTCCATTCGCCGTCAACGGTCACATCCACCGGATAGACCCGCATTCCGTCGCCGATCTTCCACGCCTTCAGGCCGTCGTCGGTGCGAGTCAGCGCCTGCGCGGGAACGACAAGCGCTTCGCGCGGCTCGGATTCGTCGGCGAGAATGCGCACATAGGCGTTCGCGACGAGCCTTCCTTCCGGATTGGGAAAGCTTGCGAACATGGTAAGAGTGGCGGATTGCCTGTTCATCTCGTTGTCGCCAAACTCCAGTTCGCCATCGCGATCGTATATGGAGCCGTCCGGCAAGACAAGTCTCAACCGGCGATGCGGACCCGAGCGCCATGCAGAACTTTCCCGGTCGTTCACGGGAAAGACGACGCGCATAGGATCGGTCTGGACGACACGCGCGAGATAGCTTTTCGACGGCGCCACATAGTCGCCCACGTGATGCAGGGCCTTGCCTATCTGGCCGGAAATCGGCGAATAAACCTTCGTGTGCCGCAGGTTGAAATCTGCTATCGCGGCGGCCGCGCGCGCCTGGCCAACAGCCGCGTTCGCCGCATTGAGCGCGGCCTTGGCCGAAGAAAGCGTGGTCTCGGCGGTGTCGCGCTCGGTCGCGGTTACGCCGCGCTCGTCGGCTGACGTCAGCCGCGCATAGTAGCGTTCGGCGCGATCCACCTCGGCCTGGGCGACAATCACGCGCGCCTCGGCGCTGGCGATTTCGGAATAGCGCAGATTCTTCGCCGCCTCGTACTGCTCTTCGTCTATCTCGAAAAGGAGATCTCCTTTATTGACGACCGTGCCTTCCGAAAAGCACACGCGCCGTATGTAGCCGTCAATCTGGGGAAGTATGTCCGTAACCTGCGCCGGCTCCACATGACCGATATATTCGCGCGGCGGATTGAAAACGGCGTTGGTAACCGCCACAACCGCAACCGCCACGGGCTCGGCCGCACGCTCCTCACGCGGGACAGAGCCCAATCCAGCGGCCTCCCGTCCGAACCATCCGATGGCGACCAATGCAACAGCCGCCCCTAACAACACTGATTTCTTCATACCTTCCCGTTATGCAATGAACCTTGATTGACCGCTTCATCATTATGGAACCTTGACAGGTTCGAACGTCTCCTTCCACGGCAAGCCCTGAACATTCAACTCCGACATAAACGGATCGGGATCGAACTCCTCGCACGTGTGCACGCCCTTATTCGTCCACTTCCCTTCCAAGAACATCTTCGCGCCTATCATCGCGGGCACGCCAGTCGTGTAGCTTATCGCCTGCGACCCGACTTCCGCATAACACTCCTGGTGGTCGCAGATGTTGTAGACATAGTAATCGACAGGCTTGCCGCCCTTCTCGCCGTGAAAGATGCATCCGATGTTCGTTTTTCCCTTCGTTCTCGGCCCAAGCGACGCCGGGTCGGGGAGAAGCGCCTTGAGAAACTCGATGGGCACTATCTTCTGCCCCTTGAAGTCAATCGGGTCTATGCGCGTAAGCCCTATGTTCTCAAGGCACTTCAGATGCGTAAGATAGCTCTGGCCGAAGGTCATGAAAAAGCGTATGCGCTTGATGCCCTTTAGATTGCAGCCGAGCGATTCAAGCTCTTCGTGGTGAAGCAGGTACATGTCCTTCTCGCCCACCTGGTCGAAGTTGTAGACGCGCTTGATGGCCATAGGCGCGGTTTCCACCCACCACCCCTTGTCGAATGCCTTCTTGTTCTCCACGGCGACCTCGGGCCGGTCGGCATTGGGGTCTGCGACCCAGTAACCGCCCTTCGCCGCGACTTCGCGGATGTTTATTTCGGGGTTGAAGTTCGTCGCGAAGGGATAGCCGTGGTCGCCGCCGTTGCAGTCGAGGATGTCGAGTGTCTCGATGGTGTCGAAGTAGTGCTTCTGGGCATACGCTGAAAACACCTGCGTAACACCGGGGTCGAAGCCACATCCGAGTATCGCCGTAAGCCCCGCTTTCTCGAATCTCTCGCGGTACGCCCACTGCCACGAATACTCGAAGTGGGCCTCGTCCGGCGGCTCGTAGTTGGCGGTGTCGAGATAGCTTACGCCAGCCGCAAGGCACGCGTCCATTATGGCCAGGTCTTGGTAGGGAAGCGCTATGTTCATTACCAGATCGGGCTTGTATTCCTTGATCATCGCCGTCGTCGCCGCGACATCCATCGCGTCAAGCCGCGCAGTTGCGATCGCCGTCTTGAGGCCGTTCTTTCCGAAACCTCTCTTTTCGATATCGGCCTTGATCGCGTCGCAGCGCGCCTTGGTGCGCGAAGCTATGAGAAGCTCCCCGAAAACGTCGGGGTTCTGCGCCATCTTCGCTGCTGCCACGCCGGCGACTCCGCCGGCTCCGATAAGCATTGTTCTTGCCATGTCTTTTACCTGTCCTTCATTTGTTGTGTGTTGTCAACGGCGAAATGCGAGAAGCTGCTCGCGCAGTATCTTGCAGGCGAGCGCGGTCGAGCGCCCGGACGCGTCGAGCGCGGGCGAGAGCTCCACATTGTCCATCGCGACTACATTGAAACGCGAAAGTATGTCGACCAGTGCACACCTGAGTTCTGCAAAGCGAACGCCGCCCGCCTCCTGCGTGCCTGTTCCCGGGAACTCCGACGGATCGAGCACGTCGAGATCGACCGTGAGATACACCGGCGTTCCCAAGGGGAAAGAGATGGACGGCAGCGTCTTCAGCGAGAACGGCTCGGTGGTTACATGCCCTTCGCGCATGAACTGGAACTCTTCGTGCGTTCCCGAGCGAATGCCGAACTGCCATATTCGCCCGTCGCCCAGAAGATCGTGACAGCGGCGCATAACGCACGCATGCGAAAGCCGCACGCCGAGATAGTCCTCTCGCAGATCGGCGTGCGCATCGAAGTGGAGAATGCAGAGATCGGGGTATCTTTTCACCGCCGCGCGAACGGCGCCGAGCGTCACGAGATGTTCGCCGCCGAGGAGGAATGGCGTCTTGCGCGCATCGAGTATTTCGGCGGCCTTCGCCTCTATCATGTCGAGCGCGCGGTCGGGCGCGCCGAAAGGCAGTTCCAGATCGCCCGCGTCGTGGACATTCGCGTCGGTTTCGAGATCGCGATCGAGATATGGCGAATACGTCTCTATCCCGAACGATTCCGATCTGATCGCCGCAGGCCCGAACCTTGTTCCGGGCCTGAAGCTTGTCGTGGAGTCGTATGGCGCGCCGAAAATGACTACGCCCGCCTCGTCGAATGTCTTGTCTGCTCCGATAAAGTTCATCTGTTCAGCAACTCCTTTACATAATTGGGCAGCGCAAACGCCCCGCGGTGGAGGTCGGTGTTGTAATAGCGCGTGCGGATGCCAAGCCGGTTCCAGCGACGCTCGTCAAGATCGCCGATGGGATGGTACTTCTTGGACGCGAAACCGAACAGCCAGTGTCCCGATGGATAGCTGGGAATGTGGCATTGGTAGACGGTTGAAACCGGAAACTCCACAGCTATGTGGCGGTGGGCGTCGCGAACCGAGCGCTGGTGCGCGGCATAGAACGGCGACTCGTGCTGGTTGATCAAAATGCCGTCGTCGCGCAGAGCCTTGTAGCAGGTGCCGTAGAACTCGCGCGTGAAGAGCCCTTCCGCCGGACCGTACGGATCGGACGAGTCGATTATTATGAGATCGTATTCGGCCTTCTTCCCGCGCACGTACCTGAGCCCTTCCTCGAACCACACGCTCACGCGTCGGTCCTTGAGCTTGCACGAGGTGAATGGCAGATACTTCTTGGAAAGAAGAACCACGTCCTTGTCGACCTCGACGAGGTCGATGGATTCGATGGTTTTGTATTTCACGAGCTCGCGGACCGTTCCTCCATCGCCGCCGCCGATCACCAAAACGTTCTTGACGTTCGGATTCACGGCCATCGGCACGTGGGTTATCATCTCGTGATATATGAACTCGTCCTTCTCGGTCGTCATGAGACCGCCGTCGAGCACGAGCACACGTCCGTACGCGGGCGTGTCGAGAATGTCTATCTGCTGCACTGCGCTCTTCTTGGACGCGACCTGCACGGTCGCCTTCATCGAAAAGCGCACATCGTCAGTATGCTGGTCTGTGTACCAAAGTTCCATCCGTCTACTCCACCACTTGAATATAGTCCAGGTTCATGTCTTCGGTGCCTGTCATAAAGCAGCCCTTCTCTTTCGCGAAGAGGATGTGCTCAAGAACGTCCTGCGTTATGCGCTCGCCAGGCGCGACGATCGGGATGCCGGGCGGATAGCTCATGACGAATTCCCCCGCGACAAGCCCCGTCGATTCGCGCATGGGCACGCGCCGCTTGTTGGCGTAAAAGGCGTCCTGCGGCGCCATCGCGATAGAAGGATCGATGTATTCATGGTCGAAGAGCCCAGCCGCGCTGCGCTCATGCAGGCGCTTTATTTCCGCCAGGGCGGATATGAGACGCTCGACATCCATCATGCGGTCGCCCGCCGAAAGAATCGCCAGCAGATTGCCGATGTCGCCGAACTCTATCTGAATGCCGTAATCGTCGCGCAAATAGTCGTAGACCTCGATTCCGGCAAGCCCTATGTCGCGCGTGTGAACCGAGAGCTTCGTGCGGTCGAACGCAAACGCGGCATCGCCGTCTACAAGCTCCGGCCCGAACGCATGATATCCGCCGAGCGCGTTGATTTCGTCGCGCGCGTAGTCGGCGAACTCCATCGTCTTCTGGTACATGGCGCGCCCCTTGAAGTGGAGCTTTCGGCGGGCGATGTCCAGCGATGAGAGAAGCAGATACGACGCCGAGGTTGACTGCGTAAGCGTTATCACCTGGCGGACGTAGTCGGGATTCACGCTTTTCTTCGCGAGGAGTATGGAACTCTGCGTCAGCGAGCCGCCGGTCTTGTGGATTGACGCCGCAGCCATGTCGGCGCCTGCCGCCATCGCCGGAACCGGCAGATCCTCGTGGAAGTAGAAGTGGGTACCGTGCGCTTCATCAGCGAGCACGAGCATCCCCGCGTCATGGGCGAGACGCACTATCTCCGCCAGATTCGAGCATATTCCATAATACGTCGGATTGTTTACGAGAATGGCCTTGGCGTCTGGATGCTCCTGAATGCACCGCTTCACGTCTGCGACCGACATTCCGAGCGGGATGCCGAGCCGTTTGTCTATTCCGGGATTGATGTAGATCGGAATCGCGCCATTCACCACAAGCGCGTTGATTGCGCTGCGGTGCACATTGCGCGGCAGTATGATTTTGTCGCCGCGACCGGTGGCGGTCCAAATCATCGTCTGCACTGCGCTCGTCGTGCCGTTCACCATGAAGAAGGCGCTGTCCGCGCCAAAGCACTCGGCTGCGAGAGCCTGCGCATCGCGGATTACGCCTACGGGGTGGCCCAGGTTATCGAGAGGCTTCATCGAGTTGACATCCAACTCCATGCAAAGTTTGCCGAAGTACTCCGGCAACTCGGGGTTCATTCTGCCGCCCTTGTGGGCGGGTACGTCAAAATGCGCGAGGCGGTTTATCCGCTGCGCGTTCAATGCCTCGGCGAGAGGCGCGTCATTCTGTTCAAGGTGCAACTCATGAATTCCCCGGACAGGCCATTCCGCAGGGGCGTTGCTTCCCGTCGTGCACTCGCACGTGGAGAGTCGCCTAATACGAAACACAACGAAATGAAGTGTATCATATGAGAGCCCTTCTGTCAACGCGGCGCGCCCAAAAATCCAAGATGTACGCGTGGCCATGCTCGTTCGTTTGCAAGATTATGCACGCATATGATATACTGCGGCCATGAACAAAAAGGTGCTCGTCATGGTTTCCCCTTTCAGCGCCGCGCGAGTTGCGGGCGTAGCGCGCTACGCCCGCGAACACGACTGGCACCTGATGATACAAGACCGGCTCGGCCACCGCCCACTCGCCTGGAACGGCGACGGCATCATCGCCACGCTGCGCTCCGACACGCAGACGGTATCGACCATATGCCAGATGATGCGCCACAAAATCCCGGTGGTGGATCTGGCCATCAGCCGTCCCGATATTCACGTTCCGCGCGTCGTGAGCGACCACGCAAGCATCGGACGCCTTGCCGCGCAGCATTTCATAGACAGAAACTTTCGCAACATCGTGTGGTTTTCGATGAGTTGGGGAAATGTCCACGCGTTGCGATATGCAGGACTTTCCGAAACGGTCCGCGCCGGAAAATGGGTAGCGGACAAGGCGTTGCCGAAAAACAGGCGCAACGACTGGAACGCTTTCATGAACTGGATCGCCGCGAAACTTGCGGACGCGCCGAAGCCACTCGCCGCGCTTGCATACGACGAAACCGACGCCTCGCGCCTTCTTGACGCTGCGGAGCGGATAGGAGTTTCCGTTCCGGAGGAACTGGCGATACTTTCCGTCGGAAACGACAGCATAATCTGCGAAAACCAGTCCGTGCCACTTTCGTCGATAGACCAGAATCTCGAGACTGGCGGCTACGAGGCGGCGGCTCTGCTTGGAAGGCTCATGAACGGCGAGAGACCGCCGAGGAATCCCATTCTGGTGCCGCCTGGCGACATATGCCTTCGCCGGTCGACCGACGTGATAGCCTCGCACGACCAGGACGTGCGGCGTGCGCTGGACTACATTGCCGACCATATCGCAGTGCCGCTTGGCGCGGCGCAGATTGCAAACGCGCTTGGGATCAGTCGCAACGTGCTGGACAAGCGGTTCCACGCCGATCTCGGCAGATCCATAGGCAGCGAGATAAAGCGTCAGCGGATGGCGAAGGTAAAGCTGCTTCTGCGAAACAGCAACGCACCAGCGGCGGAAATCGCCCGACAGACGGGGTTCTGCAGCGCATCGCATCTTGCGAACGCCTTTCGCAGCGCGACGGGACTGACGCCTCGCGCCTGGCGGCAGGCGCCATGATGCGACAGGTGCGCGGAAGATGGCCTCAAGCCGAAGCCTGGCGAAATTCAACACGCCGCAGAAATCTTATCTGGAGGCATGTAAAGCCTATAAGCGCCGCGCCAAGATACCACGCCATCGTCGTCGCCGTGGAAAAGCGGAGGTTGTTATAGGCCTCCTTCCATATCTGCAGAGAGAGCACCTGCGTCGCATCGCCCGGCCCTCCGAAAGTAAGCAGGAATATCGAGCCCATTCCCTGGAACGCGGCTATGAACGCGCCGACAAAGTTTATCACCATCAGCGGTGCAAGCTGAGGAAGCGTGACATGTCGCAGACGGGCAAGGATCCCTGCGCCGTCGATAGCCGCAGCCTCGTAATAATCCTGCGGCAGAGATCCAAGCGCGGCGATGTATATAAGAGAACTTATGCCTGCGCCAGCCCAAGCGCCCGGAAGTATGCAGCAGACCATGGCCCACGCCGGATCGAGCAGCCACGAATGGCGCTCAAACCCAAGGGACATTATTATCTGGTTCAGCAACCCGTTCTCGGTAGGATCGAACATCAACTTCCAAAGAAGCGTCACCACGAGAGCGCTCGTCAGGTGTGGCAGGAAGTACAGGAAGCGAAAGAATATCTTGCCGCGCGGTATTTCGCAAAGCATGACGGCGAGCAGTATCGGAAGCACAAATCCGAGTGCCAGCGTGACAGCCACATACTCTAGCGTTCTAAGCCACGAAAGCCAAAACCCCGAATCGGTCGAAACGCGGATGAAGTTATCCAACCCGACCCACGCGGCGGAGCCGACTATGCGGTAGTCCTGAAACGCCATTACAGCCCCTTTGATGAGCGGATAATAGCTCCACAGCGCGATGGAGAGCAGCGCCGGAGCGAGAAAAAGCCATGGCACGACGCGAAACGGCCGAGCGCCAGTCTGCGCATCGCGCGGCTCTCGGTTGCGGATTCTGCACCTCGCCGCAATCCACAACGACACAAGGGCGCAGCACATCAAAGCTCCAAGTATCACCCTCGCATACGGGCGAGCCTTCGCCACGTTTGAATCGTCAGTGCTGAACATCAGTCCGCGATTGGCGTCTTCGGTGATTGATTTCAGCGCCGCGGCACAGTTCATATCACGGCCCGCGTCCGACAGCAGCAGTCCGAGAAAACGCCTCTGGACAAGGTCGCTTGCGCCCTGCCAAAAACCTACCCACGGCTCTGTGACTGCCTTCACACGTCCTGCATCGAGATCGTCGTACATGGCCTTTACGCCAAGCGGCAGACGCTCGGCTTCAGCGGCAAATCCAAGGCGCAAGAGATCGGCTGGACGGCACCACATCGACCGCCCTTCTGCGACATTGCGGCGCACCTCCTCGTCGGCTATCTCAGGCGAGGCGAGAGTTTTCAGGCAGCGGTAAACCATGTCGCGTTCGTCTTTCGCACGCCTCGCCACCGATTCGCTCATTGCGTAAAAATGGCGATGCGCCTGAAGCACGCGCACACCCCCCTCGTCCGCAGCAGGGAAAGGCATTATCCCTATAAGCTCCGGCGGAAACGCCAGCGCATCGGTAAGCCGCCGCACCAAATCCTCGCCGCCGAACACTGCGACTATTTCGCCGGATGTGAAAAGCGGGCCTATGTCGTCTGCGGCGGTAAGCGTGGGCAGCCCGCGTACAACCTCCAACCGAACGAGCTCCTGCAAAAACCCAGCCGCCTTTAGCGCGGCAGGCGAGTCGAAACACGCCTCAAACGAGCCGCCGGGAAGCTCGCGTACAACATCTCCACCTGCAGACTGCACCCACGGAAGAAATCCCCATGGACGGTTTTCAATCGCAAAGGCGCGCCGCCCAGGACGTGTAAGAGCCTTGCACCATTCGCGGAATTCCGACCATGTTGATGGAGGGCTCTCCGCGTCGAGCCCGGCTGCGCGGACGATATCCTTTCTGTAGACGATTCCATAATAGGCCGCACCTGGCGTGGGCAGGGCCCAGACATGTCCGTCAACGACGCGCACACGGTCCCATAGGTCGCGGGGCTCCTGCGGGAGCGTCTCCCATTCATCGAGTGGATACACAAAGCCCTGTTCTATGTCGTGCCGCAGAATGTGGAACCATGCCTTGTATATATCGGGCGCGGTCCCACCCGCAAGCGCCAGCATGAACGTTGCACGGCCGCCTGCGCCAGGTAGAGTCAACCCGCCCCATTTTACAGGCGAAAGCGCAGGCTCGTCATTGGCGAGCGAAAGTATGGCGCGCGTTTCCGGCGATTCTGGCCGGGATGGATCGTACGCGAAAAGAAAGCTGACCTCCGCTTTGGCGAAGGCCAGCAGAGGCGCCAGCGCGAAGATTGCGGCAAGGCGCCTCATTCGTCCAGAACGTCCGTCACCATATTGCGGGCTATCTTGTTCGCGACAGCATCGCCGACAAGAGCCTTGAGCACGACAAGCGCAAAAAGCGTCGCCGAACCAGGCCCCTGGCCTGTGATGAGATCGCCATCGGCCACGACGGGAACATTGGTGTAGGGCCGGTCGAGATCCATCATCATGCTGGGATAGCAAGTCATGTGCAGGTTCGAATCGGCCACGCCCGCATCTATCAGCACGATCGGTGCGGCGCATATGGCGCACAAGAGCCGCCCCTGCTCCTTCTGAACGCGCAGGCGTTCGAAGAGCGGCGCGAAATTGCGCAGATTTTCGGTTCCCTCGCCTCCGCCAGGAAGCACGATTGCGTCGAACTCGCCGCCCGACACGTCGGCGAATAGCGCGTCGGCTTTTACGGAAAGACCGTGTGCACCGCGCACTTCCGCGGAACCTATCGACGCCGTTACGACCTCGACTCCTCCGCGCCGCAGCACGTCCACCACGGTAACGGCCTCAATCTCCTCGAAGCCATCAGCCAACGGCACCAGAACTCTCGCCATGATCGCACCTCCCTTTCAGGACGGAATGTTTCCGGATAACTTCAGATTGTATTGCGCGCTTCGTTGCACTTCATCTTGCGCCCAAGGATCTCCTTGTCGTTAAGCGCGGCGACTGCCGCGTCAACCTCGGCGCGGTTGGGCATGTGCACAAAGCCGAATCCCTTGGATTTGTTGTTGTAGCGATTGGTGATGATGCGAGCAGAATTGACTTTTCCGTACGCCTCGAACTCCTTGCGGAGCTGATCTTCCGTCATCTCGTAGCTGAGGTTCCCTACATATATCTCGATCGAACCATCCGCTGGCGCCGGATGAGGCTTGTCGGCCTTGTCGGGACGCTTCGCCGCCGGTTTCTTGGCGGACTCCTGCGGCTTCTTCGCGCGGCAAGGGCAGACCAATCTGCACACCACGAGCGCGAGAACCGCGCCCAAAACGAACGAAGCTGCGGCGAGCGTGGACGCAGCACATGTGTTTGGCGCCGCGAAAAGATCCATTACCTGCTTTATGCATGCAACTGTCATTGTGATTACCTTCTCTCTTTCTTTCTTTTTTCTTTTTGCGGGACACGCCCGCGTTAGCTGTTTCTGTAGTCTCCGAGCGATTTCATTCGACTCGGGTGGCGCAGTTTGCGAAGCGCCTTCGCCTCGATCTGGCGGATACGCTCGCGCGTCACGTTGAACAACCGCCCAACCTCCTCAAGCGTTCGGCTGCAACCATCCGTAAGCCCGAAGCGGAAGTCGACGACCTGGCGTTCGCGATCCGTCAATGTTTCCAGGATTTCCCTCAGACGCTCCTTGAGGAGATGCCCTTCCGTGACTTCGAAAGGATTCTCGCTCGAAAGGTCTGGGATGAAATCCCCATAGTGTGCATCATCATTGTCGCCGACCTTCGACTGGAGCGAAATAGGCTGCTGGGCCATCTTTCGGACTGCACGCACCTGGTCGAGCGGCATGTTCATCTCCGCCGCAAGCTCGGTTTCGTTCGGCTCGCGGCCAAGAGTTTGGATGAGCTTCTTCTGGACCCGCATCAACTTGTTGATCGTCTCGATCATGTGAACAGGTATGCGGATGGTGCGCGCCTGGTCGGCAATTGCCCGAGTCGCGGCCTGGCGAATCCACCACGTCGCATAAGTCGAGAACTTGTAGCCCCGCTTGTACTCGAACTTCTCCACTGCTTTCATCAGGCCTGTGTTGCCTTCCTGGATGAGATCAAGGAAGCTCAAGCCTCGATTCATGTACTTCTTGACGATCGAGATCACAAGGCGCAGATTGGCCTCGACCATTTTCGTTCGCGCTATCTGACCGTTCTTGAGCACCTTCCTGAGCTCCGAAAACGTGGACATGAACTCCTGCGGCGGCATTCCGAAGAGCACCTCCAGCCCGGCCATCTTTTCGCGAAGCACCGCAAGCTCGCGCTCGCGCTTCTTCGACGCCTTGGTCTGCATCAGGTCGGCCTGCTTCTTCACGAACGAACGGTAGGGCAGGTAGATGCGCTCGTCAGCCTCGGCGCACAAGGTTTCAAGCACCTTCTGCTTGAAGCTCATCTCGTCGAAACACGCCCGCAGCGCGGCGCGTGCGTTCGCGAGGGTTTTCTCCGCTCCACGCACCACGGTAGGCGACGGCCGCCTCTGGGCGATGACCGACAAGTACTTTTCGCTCGCATCCCTGAGACGCTTTTCGATGACCTTCAAATCCTTGCGGAAACCAGGTATGAGCGTCATGTATGAATCGCGATTGTCCTCGAACTTGTCCGTGACGATCCGGTCGAAGCGCTCGCTCTGGCCCTCCAGCTTGTCGAGCATCGACGCATACATTGGCGGAGCAAAGAGGAAGCGGTTGAACATGTCGCGAATCTTCACCTCGGCGTCTTCGATCGTCTGGCAGATATCGACCTCTTCGTCGCGCGAAAGAAGCTGCACCTGCCCCATCTGGTGAAGATACATGCGGATCGGATCTTCAATCATCTCCGCCGCGCGGGTCTTGGGGTCGGTCGACTTCGCGTTCTTGGCCTCGATATACTTCTTTACGTCCTCTTCGCGGATGACATGCACCCCGAGGGCTTCGAGTATCTTGAGATAGCGGTCGGACTGTATCGCATCGACGATGTTCTGCGGCAGAATCTGATTGAGCTCTTCGTAAGTCACATAGCCACCGTTCACCTCGCTGCGGCGCTTGACGTCGTTGATCACGTCGTTGAGCTCGGTTTCGCGCAGAATCGACATGCCCTCCATAGAGGGCAGCACGGCGTCGACATCATCGGTCGCCTCGTCGGTCGCCACAAACGCAGGAAGCGGCGCGTCGTCTAAAACGGACTCGCCGTCGTCTTCTTCAGCTACCTTACCCTCTTGCTGCTCGACCTCTGCGGCCAGCTTTTCCGCGTCAAGCGACGCGGCTTCGGCTTCGATTTCGTCGTCATCCGGCGGAAGATCGTCTTCATCAATTTCATCCTCGGCCTCTACAACCGAACGGCGCGGCCTGCCTACTCCAGACGACTTCGTTGCCTTGGTCTTTCCAGAATATGCCTTCTTTTCGATCCCTTTGGGGGATTTTTTGAGTTTTGCCATTTTTAAAGATTGCTCCAGTCTACAACTCACCCAACTGTACTTTGTCAAGTGGGAAGATATTATATCATAAGTTGCTCTGAGCTGTCTAGCGCCACAGGATCGACCTCGCCGCCAAGACCAATTACCTGACGGAAACTTCGGCCGATCCCTTGGCGAACCGCACTACAAGCTTGTCGCCCTGCGAAAGGCGCGACGCGTCACGCACCACCGCCCCTGCAGCGTCGGTTGTGAGCGAATAACCGCGTTGCAGAACGCCAAAAGGAGAGAGAAGCGAAAGCTTGTCGGAAGCGCGGGCGAGTCTAGTCTCCGCCGCATTCAGACTCATCTTGAACGCAGGCGACAGACGTTCCCGCGCGGCCGAAAGCCGAGACTCCACCTTTGCGGCCGAAAGGGCCAGGAGCGGCGCAAGCCGCCGGGAAGCTCCGTCCAGCCGCATCTCCGCCTTGGCGATCGAAGTCTCAAGCGAGGCCACCATGGAATCGGAAAGATGGTCCACCCTCTGCGCAAACCATTCGCCACGTCCCCTAAGCGACGACCCGAGTTGCTCGCCAAGGGATTCCAGCTTGGCGACAAGCTCCGAAAGCAGCGGCACGGCGATTTCCGCCGCAATCGAGGGCGTGCCTGCGCGGCGATCCGCAGCAAAGTCGCAAAGCGTGAAGTCGGTTTCATGGCCTACCGCCGAAATCGTCGGCACTTTCGACGCGGCGACCGCCCGTACGAGAGTCTCGTCGTTGAAGCAGAACAGATCTTCGAAACTGCCGCCCCCTCGCGCCACTATGAGCAGATCGGCCGACCATCCGTCCGGCGCAGGAGAGTTGAAGTATTTCACGCCTGCTACAAGCATGCGAGGCGCGTCCGCACCCTGCACAAGGGCGGGATACAGTCGTATCTCGACATTGGGGAACCGGCGCGCAAACACATTGCACATGTCATGTATGACCGCCCCGGCCTCGCTCGTTACGATACCAATGCGCCTCGGAAGGAACGGAAGAACGCGCTTCTTCGACGCATCGAAAAGTCCCTCCGCCTCGAGCTTGGCCTTCAAGTCGAGGTATCGTTGCATGAGATCGCCGTCACCCGTGGATTTCGCGGCCAGCACGACAAGCTGGTAGTTGCCGCGAGGCGGATATACCGTTACATTGCCGTACACCAAAACCTTCGCGCCATCCTTCAGCGCGTCTTTTGCCCGGCAGCGCTCGTATGCGCTTGCGAACATGACGGCGGAAATCTGCGCGCCGGAATCTTTCAGGGTGAAATAGCAGTGGCCCGACGGATAGCGTCGCCAGCCGCTTATCTCCGCCTCGACGTATATCTTGGCGAAATGCGTTTCAAGCGTACGCTTCAGCCTGTCGGTAAGCGACGAGACGGTGAATGGCGCTGGCTTTTCGTCCGCCATGGCCGACTAGGCGAAGTGCGCAGGCCTTGCCGCACCGCGCTTGCGATCCCTGTAAGAATGTATGCCGACGGAGAGAATCGTGCCGACGGCGAAGAACGCGCTTATCATATTCGTGCCGCCATAGCTGAAAAACGGCAGGGCCATCCCCTTCGTCGGCAACGCACCGCTGACAACTCCTATGTTGAACATTGCCTGAAAGAACACTATGAACGCCATGCCGATTACAAGATAACGCCCGAACCTGTCGGAAGCCTTTGCGGCAATGTATACGGCAAAGCCGAAAAACAGGAGAAACAGCAGTATTACCGACAATGAGAAAACCATGCCCAGCTCCTCCGCGCCGATCGCGAATATGAAGTCGGTGTGGTTTTCCGGCAGATAGTAGTGCTTTTGCATCGACTGGTTCAGGCCAACGCCCCATATCCCGCCGTTTTTTATGGCGATAAGCGCATGATGCAGCTGATAGGCCGTTCTCTTGGACGCTTCATCCATCTCGGCTCCGCCCGGACCGTCGGCGAATCCTCCGGCGAAAGAGACAAGCCGTGCCATGCGGTTTGCGTTCGTCATGACTTTATAGCCAACGACTCCAGCTCCGGCCAGAAAGAACGGCAGAAGGTGCAGAACCCTCACGCCAGCGACAAACATGACGAGAAAGCCCGACAGCGCAACGACCATCACCGACCCGAAATCCGGCTCCAGCAGAATCGGGAAGGCAATTACGCCGATGAGCACCGCCGGCCAGAATGCGCCGCGCATGAACAACTCCACTCGCCAGCCGGACATATCCAGCCAGGCGGCAAGCAGAATCACTATCGCAGGCTTTGCGAATTCACTCGGCTGCAACCTCAGCGGACCGAGAGCTATCCACCTGTACGATCCATTGATCGGCCGAAAGCCAAACACCGCCCAAAGCAGCACGAATACAGTCGCATAGAAAAGCACGGCGAGCAGCCAGTGATCGCGCCACATGCGATAATCGAACCACGCGGCAAGCGAGGCAACGACCAGTCCGGCGGCGAAGTACATGAACTGGCGCTTCATGAAAAAGTACGCATCGCCGTGCAGACGCATGGCGTTGGCTTCGCTTGCGCTGGACAAAACGACAAGGCCCAGCGCCACGAGAACCGCGACAACCAGGCCGAATCCAAATAGTGCGGACTTGCGCACGTTTCGTTACTGCTGCGCGTCGGCAGGCAGTTTTATAACCTGGCCAGGCTTGAGCTGGTCGTTGTCGCCAAGATTGTTCAACTCGCGAATCTGCGCAGCGGAAACGCCCCAGCTGATGGATACGCTCGTCATGTCGTCGCCTTCCTGCACGACGTACGAAGTGGTAGCGGTCTCGGCCGCGACTGGCGCGACGGCATCGGCGGCATCCGCCTCTACGACCGGCGCGGGCTCTGCGGCGACAGGCTCTGCCACGACCTCGGGCTCGACCGGCGCGGCAGGCGCAGGCTCAACCTTCTTTGCCGCGACCGCAGGCTCGGCCTTCTTGGCCGGCGCAGGTTTCGCGGCTGCCGCCACAGCCTTGCCGTCGGCAGGCACGAGAAGCTTTTGGCCGATGCGGAGCACGTCGGAGGAAAGACCGTTCAGCTCCTTGAGCTGGCGAATGTTTATTCCGTTTCCATAAGCGATGGCGCCAAGCGTATCGCCGGACTTCACGACATATTCCCTGGTCGCGCCTGTATAAGGCGCATACGCTTTCTTCGCCGGCTTTGCAACCTCCGGAGCCTTCTGCTCGCCGACATCGATTCCGGCGGGCAGATTGAGCTTCTGACCGATGCGGATCGCATCACCCTTGAGCGAAGGATTCAACTTGTAGATGGCCGACATCTTCACATTGAACTTCTTCGATATCTTGGAAAGCGTGTCGTTGCGCTGCACGATATATGTGACACTCTCGGGCTCGGCGGGTTTGACCGGCGCGGGCACGACGACTTCGCAGCGGCAGTCGGCGGCGCCGCATGCGCACGGCTCGGTATGCTTGGCCCCGGCCGGGCAGGTGCAGCCCTTGGGCTCGATCGTCTCGACAACCACAGGCGTTTCATTGACTTTGTCGGCGGGCTTGGCCGCGGGTTCAACCGGCTTCACGGCCGTCTGCCCCTCTTCGACCGGAACGTTCTTTACCTCTTGCGGCTTCTTGTTCCACTTTGAATTGTATGATGGATCCTTGCAACCGGCAAGGGTCGCAATCGCCGCCGCACCAAGCACAATGCCTATCTTTTTCATTTCTTTTTTTGTCCTTCTTTTTTTATAAGCTCCGCAAAGACGTCTCCGCGTTGCTCGAAACTTTGAAATTGGTCGAAACTGGCTGTTCCCGGCGACAGCAAAACCGTATCGCCGCTCGCAGCGTCACGCATCGCGCTCTCCACCGCCCGTTCCATTTCGCCGCAGACTTCACAGTTCACGGCGTTGGACCAGGCGTCGAAAAACACTTCGGCGCAACGTCCTATAAGATACACTTTTTTGACCCTTCCCGTCAAGGGGGGTATGACAGATTTCGGATCGTCGCCTTTGGCGAGCCCGCCGGCGATCAGCAGTATGGACGAACCTGCCATTGTCACTCCGGCCGCAAGCGCGGCAAGGCTAGTCGCCTTGGAATCGTCAATGCATTTTACGCCGCCGAACGTGCTGACAATGTTCATGCGATGCGGCAGCGGCTCGAAGCGCGCGAACGCACCGGCAATTGACGCGTCGTCGAGTCCGGCCGTGCGCATGAGCCAAACCGCGGCCGCTCCGTTCGCCCGCAGAACGGGGTTGTCGAAATACGACCCTGCGAAAAGCGGCGCGCACCCGGACGCAATCGCCTCGCATCCTTGCGGATCGAGACCTCTGCAAGCCATTGACAGCAGGCTCGTCTTAAGAGCGTGATACGCCGCTACGCTTCCATGCCTGTCAAGATGGTCTTCCTGCAGGTTCAGCACAACCGCCGCTTCAAAGGCGTCCGGCGCGAGAGCCGTCGTTTCCATCTGAAACGAGCTCACCTCCACAACAGCCCATTCGGCCGGGCATTCGAGAGCAACCTCGCACACGGGCTTTCCGAAATTGCCGCATGCAATAGCGCGTCGGCCGGAAGCTTCGAGCGCGTCTGCGACTGCCTTGACAACGCTGGATTTGCCTTTGGAACCAGTAACCGCGAGAAGCTTCATCCCTTGGCGGCGGCACTCTTCGACGCCAAACTGCAACTCGCTGACAACATTGATTCCGCGCTGACGGCATTGCGCCATCCATGGATGGGAGGCCGCGATTCCCGGCGATGCCACGGCAAACGCGAAAGGCCTGTCCGGCAATGCGCCGTCGCCGGCCACAACAGTTGCGGCGAAGCCGAGCTTCGCCGCAAGGGCCTCTGCGGCCCGGCCGCTCAGACCGCGGCCCATTACGAGAACTTCTCTCACTCGCCCCAGACGATTGTGGTCGTGCTGCCGATGATGCCGAGAATGTTCTTCACCTTGTAGTCGACATGGTGCACTTTGGTGATTCCGCCGTTCTCCATCGCGGCCTTGAGCGAAGCGTCGCCTTCTACGAAGACAAGCGTTCCGGTCGCAGTGGCGACACCCTTCTTGAGCGGCTGTACACTGTTGTCGATAAAGCTCGTGTCAGGGCTCTGGACATCGAGCGTGAGCAGCGAATTCGCATTGGACGGACCAACCATGACACATCCGGACGCGAGCGCGGCGAGACCCGCGGCAATCATAAGTTTCTTCATTTTTGTACTCCTTGTTAAACCGGCATGGACCACCCCATACCGACATTTGCTATGATACTCTTTTTCGCGCGGAAACGCAAGTGGAGGCCCGCCCCGATCGGCACTCCACAAGTACGCGATTATGGTATAATACTTTCATCAAAAGGCAAAGGTATATCGTATGCAGAATGGCAAGTTCAGAGTGTTGGTAATCAATCCCGGGTCAACCTCTACGAAGGTGAGTCTGTTCGAGGACGAGACTTCCGTGTTCGAGCAAAGCCTCTTCCATGAAGCGTCCCTGCTTCTCAAGTTTCCCCACGTCAACGACCAGGCGCCCTTCCGGAGAGGCGTGATACTCGACATGCTGAAGGCGCATGGCGTAGACCCCGCGTCGCTAGATGCGTTCGTCGGTCGCGGCGGCAGCGCCCATACCCAGCCCAGCGGTCTTACGCGCATCGATGAAAGGCTTTACGCCGACACGGTTGCTGCGGTTGGCGGGTCGGAACATCCCGCAAAGCTCGGCGTGATGCTCGCCTGGATGCTCGGGCAGGAATTCTCAAAGCCCGCCTTTACGCTCAATCCCACGAACACGGACGAGCTCTGCGACTATGCCCGGCTCACCGGCATCAAGGGCATATACCGCTTTCTGCATTCGCACGTTCTCAACCAGAAGGCGATTGCAGAGTTCCACGCCGCGAAGACAGGCAGAAAGTACGAGGAGTGCAACTTCATCGTCGCGCACATCGACGGCGGCATAACGGTCGCGGCACACGAACGCGGGAGAATGGTGGATGGCAACATGGGCGCGGACGGCGAAGGCGCCTTTTCGCCGACGCGCATCGGGTACGTGCCGCTACCGCAGTTGCTGGACTATCTCAAAACCCACTCAGCCGAAGATGTGGAGCTGAAACTGACGCGCGCAGGCGGGTTCGTGGAGCATTTCGGAACCTCCAACTCCGACACGATCCATGCGCTCGTCGAGAAAGGCGACAGAAAGGCGACGCTCGTCTGGAACACGATGATCTATCAGATTTGCAAGCTGATCGGCGAGATGTCGGCGGTTCTTTGCGGGAAGGTGGATGCGATACTCCTTACGGGCGGACTGCTGCGCTTCGCCGACATAATCGAAGGCATAAAGGCGCGCTGCGGCTTCATCGCCCCGATCTTCACATACCCCGGAGAAATGGAGCAGGAGGCTCTCGCGCTTCCGACAATCAAGGCGCTCCGCGGCGAAATAGAACCTCTCACATATTCCGGCAAGGACGTCTGGAACGGATTTGGATTCTGACCATGAGCCTCATAGACGCAATCCGCGCAAAAGCCAAGGCTGACGTAAAGCGCATAGCCCTCCCCGAAGGCGACGAGCCGCGCACCATCAAAGCTGCGGAGATCCTCCGCGCCGAGGGGCTGGCGGAGCCAGTCCTCATAACGCCCGAGTCGATAGCGGCAGATCCGCAGCGCCTCGAATCCTACGCGGCGAAACTATACGAACTGCGCAAGGCGAAGGGCCTTACTGAAGAGGCGGCGGCGAGACTCGCGGCAGACCCCATGTACTACGGAATGCTCATGGTAAAGATGGGCGATGCCGACGGGCTCGTCTCCGGCGCGGTGCACTCGACTGGCGACATGCTGCGTCCGGCGCTGCAGGTGATCAAGACGGCGCCGGGGATGAAGCTCGTGTCGTCCAGTTTCCTCGTAGAGTGCGCGAACAGGTCGTTCGGCGAAAACGGGCTTCTCGTCTACGCCGACTGCGTCGTGAATCCGTGCCCAAACGCAGAAGAACTGGCGAACATCGCCGTCGCGACGTCCGAGACCGCCGGAAAACTCTGCGGGATCACCGAGCCGCGCGTTGCGATGCTATCGTTCTCTACTAAAGGCAGTGCGTCACATGAACTTGTCGACAAGGTGCGCGAAGCGACGGAAATCGCGCGCGGCCTCGCGCCGGACCTGTTGATCGACGGCGAAATGCAGCTCGATGCCGCGCTCGTCCCCGAAGTTGCGGCGCTCAAGGCGAAGGGCAGCCCGGTCGCGGGACGCGCCAACATACTGATCTTTCCCGATCTGCAGTCGGGGAACATCGGCTACAAGATAACTCAGCGACTCGGCGGGGCGGACTGCTTCGCGGTCCTTCAGGGGCTCGCCAGTCCATGCAACGACCTTTCGCGAGGCTGTTCGGTGGAGGATATCGTCAACACGGTCGCCGCCACCTCCGCCCAAGCCTGACATGAAACGAGGATGTTTCCCGTTTGATTGCACTCAAAATCTTATTCGGGAAATATCCACGCTGTTGCCGATTTGTTCGCGCATTCGCTTTGTCACTTCCTCTGCAGACGGCCCCTTGAGAAAGGCTTCGGCAGATTCAGGCGTCCATTGTCCATCCCGATAGATCGCCGTTATTTCCTCTGGGAATTCAGAATCTTGCGCCAGCGTTTTCTCCATGCCATTCGCAATAAGGTAGAGATACGCGCTCCACCGCCAGCACCCTCCGAAATCCTCTTCGCAGTCAGGGCCAACCGACTTGACGCACATCGTCCCCGTTTCTTTTGGCGCGGCCATACGCGTAATGAGATGCACCCAGTTGTCACCGAAGTCATAAATGTATTTGGCCTTCGCGCCGCGTTCGGGTAGAAGGTCGCAAAGCCTGTATCGGCTTGCATCCTTAGGCAATGGTCTGTTGCGAATAAGTCTCAGTAGCATAAGACCGTCGTCTTCATTTTGAATCTTGTATGTATCCCCGCTTTTGTTTTCGAACGACCACAAGTGGCTATGCTCCCATCCGAACGCTGCCTGAATGGCGTCATGGAAATCCTCGAGCGTCATGCTTTCTGGCAAGACCAGCCAACGTTCCACTTTACAGCCCGCAAGCCGCACCTTGACCTTCGCAAAACCTTTTTTACCATTCATGTTCGATACTCCTTTACTATTCATGTTCGGGGCAATTGCAAAACCACGCGAATTCGGCATTAGTCTCGGCATTCCCGATCTCTCCCGGATGCCGCACATTATACCAAAAAAAGTGAGGCACAAGTGCCGCGCCGTGCTCGGGGAGTTGCGTTTATTTCCATAACAGCGTCAGGTTCGGTATTCTGTTCGACATTCGTCCGAAGCGTGCGACGCCAAACAAGCAACAAATGAGGATCCCAATGGGGAACAGTCCCCAGATGTTTCAGCAGCCGCCGCCCCTCATAATGCAAACCCTATATAGAGTTTATTGTAAAGCCTATATAGGGTTTATGGTAAAGTCTATATAGGGTTTTGGGGTAATGCCTATATAGGGGCCAGGCCCTCGAAGATTGCAACCGGCGGCTAACCGGCATTGGCATTACCCCCGCATGTCAATGCGAGACAAGCCATTCCCGTGCAGCGATGACGTTTATGGAATACCCGCCATCGGATATCGTATCACGTTCGTGATCCGTTATGAGCAAAAGGTCTCGGCATCCCGTCCTTCTCGCTCCAGCCAACAAAGACTCCGTTTCTCGCTTGCGCGTCTTGTCGCCCGCTATCGTGTATGCCACCTGCACAAGCCGGACTATCTTGCCGTGCCTTACCAGGCAGAAATCAATGTCGCAGGAAGCCTCCTTGTAATAGTAGATTTCAGTATCATCATCAACTCTTCGCCTCAGAAGCTCCAGATAGACAATGTTCTCAAGTCGCCAGCCGAGCTCTTCTTCAGACCCGAGTACGCCAGAAAAGTACGAGATGAATGCGGGGTCCGAAACATACAGCTTTTCGTTGCGGATTCGCTCGGCGGGCTTTGTCGAATACTTCCGCACCAGAAACACAAGATACGACTCCGCAAGATAGCCGATGTACGTTTGCATCGTATGGGCGCTCGAAACCCCTGCCTTTGCGGCAAGTCCGTCGTATGATATTTCCCTGGCGAACTGCTGCATCGCCACATACGCCGCATCCATGAACCGTCGCGGCATTCTCACCTTGTGCCGACCAAGAATGTCCTTAGCCAATATTGAGTCGTATAGAGAGGATACGTAGCCTCTTTGATCCGGCATCGCAAACGTCTCAGGCAAACCGCCATTGAAGAAATACTTCTTCCAGACAGCCTCGGTTTCCTGCCCGACCCACTCGCAATACTCCGAATACGAGAATGGATATACAGGTATCGGAATATGGCGACCTGTGAGATGAGTCGCAAGATCGCCTGTCAGCAACTTTGCGTTGGAACCGGTGATTACGACATGCTTTCCATTTCGCAACATCCGGTTCACAAACAGATGCCATCCTTCGATGTTCTGGATCTCATCGAAAAGGAAGTGCGAAACATCCCCATACACCTCATAAACGGTTTGCAGGATTGAATCCAAATCGTCAGCTGTCATCTTGGCAAGCGTCTCGTCGTCAAAATCGACATATCCGAAGCGGACGCCGGAATCCTTCATCGCCTTGCGGCATACGACAGACTTGCCTGCACGTCTCATGCCGACGACAGCCTGTGCAAGCGGACTCGCCACATCGACTTTCTTCATCGCCTTGCGATCAAGAACATCCACATCCAAAAGCCGTTCCAACTCAAACTTCTGTTCGGATATGATCTTCTTCAAATCTCTTGCCATAGTGCCTCCTTGTGCGGGTATTATAGCATTTCCATGCCGCTTATTGCAATAACCAATGACACTTAATGCAATAACATGCACCGTATTGCACTAATACCCTATTCAAAATGGCAACCGGCGGCTAACCAGCATCCGCATTACCCCCGCATTTTATAAAGTGCGGGGGTGCAGCTGCGCTATCTTGCGGGGATAGCCCCCGCATTATTCCGGCTATGTCAAGATTCTCCGTATTACAGGGCGGCGTCTCCGATTTCGATCCTTTGTTCAAACGCATAGCCTTGAAATCATCCCAATCACGACGATTATAATAAACACAACGGCGCATCCAGCGTTCCCTTTGTCGCCATGCGCACCATGGTCGTCAAACGCGCTCCAGCCCTCTGGCTCGAAGTCACCGTCCATAAGGTAACTCCCAACTTGCTTCGGAAGTTCTTTCCCCCTTCTCATTTCGACAATCGGCGTGCGTAGCGGCGAAACACAGCACCTCCCGCAAATGGTCAAATCCCGCTGGCTCATCACCGACCACAAAGCGCTCCAAATAGCCATTCGCCATTTTCGCCCGAACATAGTAGGTCGCCTTATCCACAGCAGATGCCGCATCGTTGCTCTCTATGCACTCCCATAACTCTATATTGGCAAGTCTTATTCGCTCCGCAATCCAGCGAAGTTCGCTGCGCGACAAAGCGACATCAAGACGCCAACTGTCAAATCTGCGAGACTCCCATCCAAGCGCATCATGCGGCGAGCACTTGAACCGCAATCTACGCGTTGTGAAATCAACCCACATCTCAATCATCAACTCGCC
>CACYQU010000030.1 GCA_902776615.1 uncultured bacterium | reverse complement strand
TCCACGCTGCCAGCGTTCGTTCTGAGCCAGAATCAAACTCTCAGAAAAAATTACTTGAGTTTCGACCTGGACCTCTCACACAAACATCTTGTTTCTTCCGCGTCCCTTCCGAATCTTCTCTGATCGTCAGAGAAGCAAGGGACACGCCTCAAGCATCTGTTTTCAAAGACCGATGTACACCCTTTGCGGGCAACGGGTGCATAGTATATCAAAAAACCTCGTCGCCGCGCAAGGGGGTATTTTAAAATTTATTTGGGCCTCGGATTTCACCCGACAATCTTGCGGAATCTCCGCTCAAGCCGCGCATGCTTTTCAGGCCGATTGCGCGCAAATGCCATCTGCACGCGAAGCGAAAGCGCGTACATCCACAGTTTGAACAATGTAAGGCCTCGCGGCGGGGCGGACAGCGTGGCGGCCGCCTCGTCTTTGGCGAGCTGCCCGTCGGCGGCGGCGACTCCAGCCGTATGCGGCAGACGCGCCAGCAACGACCGGAACGCGCCAACATCGTTCCACACGCCGAGCCCCATGTCGCGGCGGGCCCCAAACACGACGTAATGGTACTTCCAATGCCGCTCGATCCACGGATCCTCGCGCATGTCCGAACGGTCGATGGCCAGCTGCATGTCTATCAGCTTGAGGTGTCCGTCGGCGCCAAGCAGCAGATTGTCGGAAAACACATCACGGTGAACCACCCCGGCGGCAAACAGCGCACGGGCCATGCGGACAATATCCGCCGCAAAAACATCCGCCATCGCTTCCGTCACGCCATGCGTCAGCAATTCCGTAAGCGACGGACCCTGCACCTTCTCGATGGCGACAAACGCCGGCGCCTCGTTCCAGACCAGGGGTTCCGGCACAACATCAGGCGCGATCTCGAAAAGCCGCCGCCCAACGCGATATTCGTTGCCGATCGACCACGGACACTTCGAGGAGCACTTTACCACACACGGCCGCCCCTTGAACGTCCCCTCGAAGAACACGTCGTTTAGGTACTTGTTTTCAAGGAACACGCGGCAGTTTTCCAGCCCGAGCGCAAGTCCCTTCCCGGCAATGCAAGCTTGCCAGGCCTTCGTCGTGGACGGCGATTTCATCTTGCCTCCCTACTGCCGCATGACGCTTTGGACGAGGAGCCTCCATATGCACCGACGGCCACCTCCAGCCTGAGCGCATGCGTTTCGCCGGACGCAAGAGTGTATGCGCGGTCGCGATACAACGTCGCCCCCTCGATGCAAACGAAGCGGCTCCCAAAATCCGGATCGTCGGAACCGCCGAACTTCGCGAAGTCCGGTCCCGAATTCCAAAGCACCATCTTTATGCAGCCTTCATACGCGACAGACACGGTGCGACCGAGCACGGGGTCTTGCAGGTCATGCGCATGCAGCTTGTCGAACGGATTTTCCTCGAACACATAGCCCGGCTTGCCCGTTGCAACCAAACCGCACGGGAAATCGCCGGTCCATATTCGCCTGTCTCCCATTTCTGCTTCGCCCTTCCAGAAGTAGCGCGTGCCGTCGGTTCCGGTGACGATGCATTTCGACACGTCGCCCACGCGAAAGTAGGGATGGAACCCTTCAGTGCATTCGTAGGCATTTGTATCGGTGTTTGTGACCCGGAATGTGGCCACAAGCGTCTTGCCGAGGACGTATTCCATTTCCGCGTGAAAGCGGTGCGGCCAAAGCTTGCGCGTATGCTCGCTGTCGTCTAGCGCAAAAACCACACGATCCGCCGCGCGCTCCTTTACGCTCCAAACCATGTACGGCGTTATGCCGTGAATGCGGCATCCGTCAGGTCCCTCGAAGACGAACCACGGCCAATATATGGGAATGCCGCCATGCATCTGTTCTCCGGCGCGCCATCTTTCGCGCCCCCTTGCCATGGCGAAAACCTCCTCGCCGCACGCAGGCCGCCAACTGGTGAGACAAGCACCGTACGAATCGACGCAGGCCGTTCCGCCGTCAGCGCCGCTGAGCGACACCGTCTCGCTTGGCGGCACATACTGCACGCCATGTGCGAAACAAGCGACACCCAAAATGCCAGATGCAACGATAAACGAACGCTTCATGCTTTGACGTTTCTTCTCTTCTCTTGCTGCCGCCGATCGGCACTATGCCGCCAGCAAACTGCGAATGATGATACCAAATTACCGCACTGAAATCAATTCGGCAAAAAGCCTCTGCGTTTCCGCAGAGGCCCAACCCAAAACACTAAAGATGGAAATCACGCGTCAGAATGCATCCGCCGCGTCGTCCACGCGGGCCCGCCGCTTTTCCGCCGCTGCCTTCCGCGCCTCGCGGCGAATTTCGGCGGTTTCGTCGGCAGCAAGCGTGAGAAGCGCGTCGTCCCACGCGACAAGCACCGTCTCGTAGCGACCTGGCGCGCCAGCGAGAAATGCCGTCACATAACGTCCGCAGCCGATGTAGAACGTGTACACCGGACGGAAGAAATCCCTTAGCCGCGCCCATGTGTTATAGCGCTTTTCAAGCGCCTCGATCAGATAGTGCCTGCCCCCTGCGCCAGGATCGACCGCTTCCTTTGCGCATGCGTAGACCTTTACCACCTTGTGGGTCTTTGGCGTTACGTAAACGAAATAGTCGTCGAAACCGGCAAGCGCCTTTTTAGGCTTGAACCCGGCGCACAGCAGCGTCGGCTCGCTTGTGTCGGACACGAAATTCGTCGATTCGTATATTTCCCCGAACTTGAGGCCGAGGAAGCTGTCCTCTGTCTTGCGGTCATCATCGTCGCGCGATTCGCCGGAGTCGCACGACGCGGGCGGCGTAAGCCCCACTTCGCCTACCGGATAGCTCTGCGCGTATTCGCTCGTGGAAGTTTCGAGTATGTTGCCGTCCACATCCGTGTTGGTGCGCGTCTCGCGCCTGCGTTCGGTGACCATGTTGCCGTTGGTGGTCACGGTCGATTCGGTGAACACGCGCGAAACGCTGCCGTTGTCGTTCGTCGTCACCGACGATTCGGACGACCTGGACGACACGTCGCGCCTTTCGCCGACCGCCGCCGCGAATATCCCCACTACTGCGGTCATGGCTATGAACGACCCGGCCGCTGCCGCTTTACCTATGTTTGTCATTTTCATTACCCTTTCCTTTTTTTCCGTTCGTCGGGGAGGAAGACCTTCTTCCCCCATCGAACGGGAATATTGTAGCATTCGCGTGTTAAGGGAATGTTAATGCCGGAAAGAATTGCGCAACGGATTGCGCGACTGCAGGAAGCGTCAGATCTGCGCGTAGAAATCGACGAGCATCGCCGAAAGCCGCGACCACTCGTACTGCGACGCGGCTTCGCGCCCGGCGCGGCTCATGGCCTCGGCTTTGGCAGATGCGGCGGCGAGCGCCGCGTCCAGCGCGGAGTCGTCGCCCGGAGCGAACACGACCGCCGCGTCCGGATGTTCCGCGCAAAGGCGGCCAAGCCCGCCTATGTCGCTCGCCACGACCGGCAGACCCGCGGCCCACGCCTCAAGAACGACGATGCCGAAAGGCTCGTGGCGGCTCGGCAGCACGAACATGTCGGCGTTCGCGTACTCGTTCACCAGCTCGTCGCTGCCGGGCCGCAGCGCGCCGGCGAACGAAAGCCTGCCGTCAACGCCCAGCTCGCGTGCACGGCGGAGGAGTTCTTCCTTGTAGTCGGGTTGCGTCACCGGTCCGACAAGACGAACCGTTGCGGACGGATGCCTGGCCAGCGCTTCGACGAGCATCATCTGATTCTTCTGCCTGTCGATACGGGCGACGCACACGATTCTCTCGCCCGAAGCGCGCGGTGCGCATCTGGAGAAAAGCGACGTATCGACGCCGTTCGGAAGGAACATCACATGGTCGTGGCGCGCCTTGTAACGCTCGTATTCGTCTGCGCCGACGCAGACGATTCCGCCGAAATCCTCGGGCACCCGGCGAATCCATCCCATGGCGCAATCGACAAGTTTTCCCCACGGGAACAACCCTCTCGTGGGGGCTTTGAGGCTTTTCGCCTCGGCCGCAGGAACATTCGCGCCTCCACCATGCAGCGACACGACGCTCTTCGCGCCCGTTTTCGCGGCTGTTCTGATGCAGAGTTCGGCAATGCGCGCCATCGCGTGGCAGTGCACCACGTCGGGCCGCCACTCGCGAATCGCCCGTCCAAGGCCGGGCACAAACGGATTGCCTCCCTTGAGATCCAGCTCGGCCACGAGGCGCGAGGACATGGGCCACCACGGATAAATGGGCTTGAACCGGCGCACCTCGAGTCCATCGACGGTTTCAAGGCCCTCGCCGGCGAGCGCGGAAGTTGCGAACAGGCGCACGTCATGGCCGGCTTTCGCCTGGGCCTTGGCGATGTTCCATACGACCTGCTCCGTGCCGCCCCAATCGTTGAACGAGATGCGTCTCAAGACATGTGCTATCTTCATCTGCGGTAGCCTCCCAAAAGGTGAAGCAGCGAAAGCCACGAATACTTTACCAGCCCGAAGGCATATCGCTTCCAAAGGCGGCCGGGCTCTTGCACTATGCGGTAAATCCACTCGAGTCCGCATCGCTGCATCCAGCGAGGCGCCCGGTTCACGCGCCCGGCGATGAAGTTGAAAGTTCCGCCGATTCCGATCATCACAGGCACGTTCAGTTTTGCGGCGTTGCGCCCCATCCAGAGCTCCTGCTTGGGGTTGCCGAGCGCGACAAAAAGAATATCGGGCTTGGCGGCGTTTATGCGCTCCACGATCTCTGGCTGGTCGGCGTCGAGTTTGACGAACGCGGGGTCGAGCCCGGCGATGCGCATTCCGGGAATGGCCATTTTGGCGAACGCCTCGTCAAGCGCCTGCCGCTCGCCGCCAAGAACATATGCGGAAAGTCCCTCCTCGGCGAATCTGCGGCAGATTGCAGGCACCATGTCCGCCCCTGTGACGCGTTCGGGTATGGGCTTGCGCAACATCTTCGACAGCAGCACTATCGGCATTCCGTCGGCGGTGACGAAGTCGGCGCGTTTCAAATAGCCCCACAGCTCGTCGTTTGCCCTGAATGGCCAGCCGCCGACGGCGTTCGAGACGAAGTCGACATTCAGCGTTGCGACAAACGCCGCGCCGTGCGCTTTCGGCTTCTTCGCCATGGCGACAATACGCTCCACCGCCTGGCGCTCCGAAACGCGCGCCACGGGTATTCCGAAAAGGCGCACAGGTTCATCCGCCGCCTCGGCGACAAGCCGCGTTATGCCCGATGCGTGGTCGGCCCACGAAAAACGCTTCACATGGGCAAAACCCCTTTCGATGCGCGCGAGACGTTCCCGGGCCGGCTCTTCGAGAAGACGATTCAACGCGGCAAAGATGGACTTCACATCATACGGGTCGAACGTCAGCGCAACGTCGGCCGCAATCTCGCCCAGCGATCCGTTTTCGGAACATGCGCACGGCATACCCTTCGCCATCGCCTCGACCAGCGAAAGGCCGAAACCCTCGAAAAGGCTCGGAAACACGTAAAAGCCCGCCTCCTCCCAGAGGCGCGGCATGTCGGCCGAATCGACAAAACCGGTGAACTTTATGAAGTCCGCATTCGGCGAGGACTTCGCCGCAGCATGCACGACACCGGCGTCCTTCCAGTCGGCGCCTGCGATTACGAGCGGATGGGCCGCGGCGACACTGCGCTCAAGCATACCGTAGGCCTCAATCAGACGCAAATGGTTCTTGCCGGGATGCTCTATGCGCGAAATGTAGAGAATGGCCGATCCGCTGCGGTCGGCGGCGGGATTTCGCGCCTCGCCGCATGACGGCTGAAGCCCGTTGTAAAGCACGGCAACGTCGTTTTCGCGGCAATGCCAGAATTTTACCATATCGGCCTTCGTCGCGCCGCTTACGGCCACAAGCCGCTGGGCCTTCTTCGCAAAATACGGCAGCACGTGCGCGAGGTAGAACATCCTCATGCGCGAATACTTGCCGGGTATGTGGAAGTTTGCAAGATCGTGCACAGTCGCCACGGTAGGCAAAGGATAGCTCATGCAGACGCGCCGGTTTGCGGCGCAAATCACGAAACCGTCGAACTCGGCGCGGCGGCGGCGAATCCAACGGGGAAGCAGAAAAAGATGCCACAGCATGCTCGGCACCGCGCGCCGCGTCCAGGCCGGCGCCTCAATCCTCGGCCAGCGATCGTCAACCACAACGCCGTGTTCGCATAAAAGCGTCAATTCGTGGCCTTGCGCACCAAGTGCACGCACCACTTCTCGAACATACACCGATATGCCGCTTTTCCCGCCGTCATACGGAATACAAGATATTAGCAATTTCATTGCGCATATTATACCACATTCCGCCGCCCGGCGCTAAACCGCCTTCTCCTGGAGTTTACCCGGACCCCGCCAAACTTTGATCCTGTTTGGTTCTCTGCAATGCCGTCTTTGTACGGGGCGAATCGACAACCGCGCACGCAGCGACACGGCAATTTGACAGCTCCGGATGCCAGGTGAAGGCCGTGATGTTTCGCCAGCGGACAGATGTAGGATGCCCGTTGAATTCGGAAAGGACTTCGACTTCGGGTGACAAAATTGCCGTGATTGACGGCGCACGGATGAAAGTCATCGGCACACGGCTTTTGCCGTCGAACGCGCCGACCGTCATGAAGCTACCAAGCTGACGTCCGTAGGCGTTGCGACGCACGGCGACCGGCAGTGCGCCGAACCACATTTCAGGACGCGTGCCGTCCCGAGCGCCAGCGTCCTCGATTTTTCCGGCAAGCAGTATTAGCCCTGCACAAGTGGCAAACACGCGAACTCCTCCATCAATAAGCTCCGTTAGCGGATTGAACAGCCCGAGATCTTTCACTAGTTTGCCCTGCACGGTCGACTCGCCGCCTGGCAGAGCGAGGAGGTCCATGGTACGGTCAAGGTCGTGCCGCTGCCGTATCTCAAACGTCTCCGCGCCCTGCGCACGCCAGTACGCCTCCATCTCGGCAAACGCACCTTGGACAGCCAGGACTCCAACCGTCATTTGCCGCGCTCTTCCATGATGGTCTCGATCTCGTCGGCGTTTATGCCGACCATTGCGGGACCGAGGTTTTCAGAAAGCTTTGCGAGCAGTTTCGAGTCTTGCCAGTTCGTGACAGCCTGAACAATCGCAGCCGCGCGCTTTGCCGGATCTCCCGACTTGAAGATCCCGGAACCGACGAACACGCCTTCGGCACCTAATTCCATCATAAGCGCCGCGTCTGCGGGCGTGGCCACCCCGCCAGCCGCGAAGTTCACGACGGGGAGCCTGCCGTTCTCGTGCACGAACTTGACGAGGTCGAGCGGCGCAGCGAGTTCCTTCGCCGCCTCGTAGAGTTCGTCTTCGCGCAACGACACAATGTGCCGTATCTCGCTCTGCATCTTGCGCATGTGGCGGACCGCCTGCACGACATCGCCTGTACCAGGTTCGCCCTTGGTGCGAATCATCGTCGCGCCTTCTCCAATGCGTCTGAGCGCCTCGCCCAGGTCGCGCGCTCCGCACACAAACGGAACATTGAACTTGTTCTTGTCGATATGGCGCACGTCATCCGCCGGCGACAGCACCTCGGACTCGTCAATGTAGTCTATCTCTATCGCTTCGAGGATTCGCGCCTCGGCTATGTGCCCGATGCGGCACTTCGCCATCACCGGAATCGAAACTGCGGACTGAATGCCCTTGATCATCGCAGGGTCGCTCATGCGAGATACGCCTCCGGCCGCGCGGATATCGGCTGGGATGCGCTCAAGTGCCATAACTGCGCAAGCACCGGCGGTTTCGGCGATCTTCGCCTGCTCTGGTGTGGTGACGTCCATTATCACGCCGCCCTTGAGCATTTGCGCTAGGTTTCGATTCAACTCCTGTCTGTTGTCCATGTGTTTCCCTCTTTTTGTTTTTCGTTTATTATAGCATATCCGGGGCTTGAGTCGGTAATAGGAAATAACTGCTTCCCATAATAGGGAAACCCTATCGCAAAGGCTCACTTGCCGCCAGCCTCACGGCGGTGCATTTTCAGCCTATACAACGGCAGCCGTCCCAGACAAGTGGGAGCTTCTAAGCGAAAGTTGTGCCTGCTTGGATTTTTCAGTTAGTATACTGTGATTGTCATTCCAGGCGCGGTAAGCTCCCCAACCGGAACTATGCAATCAGTATACGCAAGGTTGCCGGAATTATCGACCGAGGCGACACGGTAAATGTAACTTATTGAAGTCGTCTTTGTCGGACGGTCGGTGTACGTCGTATCCGCAATGCCCTCGGCAAGCACGGGCCATGTCGCACCACCGTCCGAGCTTCTTTCGACCTTATAGCTCGCCGCATTCGGACTCGCAGCCCATGTGATGACGGCCCTCGTGCCGTGCCACTCGGCGGCTGCGTTTTCTGGAGCAAGAAGGACGGTTGCGACGTTGGACTGGGGGTATCCGTACAGTTTCAGTTCCGCCACGTTGCCGTAGAAGTCCGAGCTCGTCGGCTTCATGAGATAGATGAACCTGCAGGGAGTATGATTCGTGGTCGAAAATGCGTACCATGTCTCCTCGCTCGCGGCGATTCCAGCCATTTCGGGCGAAAGCGCAACCGGATTCGCCGCCCAGGAAAGATTGGCCATGTCGCTGGCATCGCTTGACCCAGCAAGGTATGCTCCGTTAGCGCGCTCTCCGAGACTGTTGTTCGTTCTGGGGTACACTTTGAAGCCAGTCACCACATACTCTGCGCCGAGGTCCACGCCGACCTTGAAGAGCTTCTTGAGATCGTCGGTTGATGCGTTGAGGTCCGGGAATGTGGTTGTGTCGTTGTCGAAGGCACGAGAAGCGCCGTCTGCATTCCATTCCGCCTGTGCTATGGGAGTCATTGTCGTCCAGTCGTAGGCAATTTCGGCGTAGTGCCTGTGTTCCTGCGTCGCGGACACGGGACCTGCAAGCTCTGCGGCGTCCTTGACATTGAGGAACCGCGCGCAATAGTAGTAGGCCACGCCAGGGGTCCGGGCGAGAGAGTCGGTGCATGTCGCGGTCGTCGACGGAAGCGTCGCGACTATCGTAGTGAAAGGACCTCCCGGCGCAGTTGCACGGAACACCCTCGTCGACATGCACGAAAAGCCCGGGATCTCCCAGGCAAGCGTCACGGTGTCGGCATCGTATCCGGCGGACGCAAGCGTGAAGTTCTGAGGCGCGGCGGATGGCGCTTCGCTTGTCGCTTCCGCCCAAGTCTTTCCGTAGAACTCGGCCTCGATGAAATTGCCGCAGAATTCGTCATCCGCGACGACGCGCAGATATGTGAACGGCGTGTTGAGCAGTGTCGATTCATCAATGTCGATCTCGACCCATCCGGCCTTGAGCGTTTCGACGTCCGCATCGGCGGGAACGGTGTAAAGCGCCACGGCATCGGAGAAGTCCGCCGTGTTCGCACCTTCGAACCTGCATCCTCTTGCGCGCTCGGCATATTCGTCGTGGCGCGTTATGAAACTGATGTGTGTTACGACAACGGGGCTTTGAGTCTGATAGCCCGCCCAGTTGCAATCGTCCGGACCATGCACCCAACCCGGCTCGAACCAGCGCTGCACGACTTCGTCTCCATTCTGAAGTTCGGTAACTCCGTCGTAGACGCGCTCCTTCGTCCAATCCCATTCGCTGTTGGAATAATCGCCGGTTCCGAGGACGAATTTCCCGTCTGTCTCTACGGTAAGCGTCTTCAGGTTCGTGTCGCTTCCGGTGTATGTTGTGTGGCTGTAGTCTGCCTGCGCGGCGGCGCAGGCGAATGCAGCGGCGGCAATAACGAGTCGTTTCATGTCTGGATCTCCTTTGCTTTGACAAATGTTCCGTAATTATAGCACGGTGGCACAGTTGTCAACAAGATTGTCTAGACAGGATTTTCCCCAAACCGCTAATACCTCTGCAGAAGCTCGAGCATCTTGCGGTCAAGTTTGTGTCCACGGAAATCCTCGTACTCGACGTCCGTGCGGTTCGAATCCAGCACTCCGAAGTCGCCGCGCAGGTTCCAAAGCGCCCACCCGAGCCCGTGGTCCTTCCACACGGCAAGCACGTCCTCCATAAAAGCCAGTGCCATGTCATGCGGCGTCGCCTTCCACACGCCGAACTCGCCGACATACAGAAACTCGCCTTTCGCCATTGTTGCGTCCCACGGCTTCAGCGCCTTTCTGTAGTGGTATTCCATTCCTGTATCCCCGTACCTTGCGGGCACGACCTCCGGACCGGACAGTACGAACCCCTTATCCCATCCGTCGAAGCGCTGCGTGTAGTTCCTCGGAATTCCCCAGTCCGCGCTGAGCGACAGCTCGCACTTCCTCGCACCGTCGAACGACACAATCTCAACGCGCGAGGGGATGATCCAGTCGCCTTCCACAGCCTCGATGACGACCCGCTTCGCTCCGTTCGGCAGCACGAACTCCTGCTGCCCTCCCGGCTCCGGTCCAAAAACCTGTTCCGCAACCGCCTTGCCGTCTGCCGTGAACAGGACCCTGACGCATCCAGAAACACGCCCGAACCTTACCATGGCGGTCCCTGCAGGAAGATTCAACAGCTCAAGCGGACGCTTCATTTCGCTTTTCATGGGCCCGGCCAGTATGCCGTATGGAGCGTCTACCTTGAGCGGCCATCGAGGCGGCTCGTCCGGAAGCTTAAGCCACGGAACCTTGTAGTGCGTCACGCTGTTAGGGTCATACCCCCTCATCCCGAACCCAACGCACGGCTCGTCCTCAAGTTGCGGCACGGGCAGCCTCCCATAGCCTATGCCGTCCGCGATTATGAACCTGTCGGCATCCTCCGATCTGATCGCCGCGATGAGCGCCTTCGCCACAGGCACGTACTTCGCCTCGTCGATGTACGGCGGCTCGTTGAACAGATTGAACGTGAGTTCGTCGTTCGGCACACCCTTATAGCGCTTGGCTATCGCCTTCCAGTAATGACACGCGACGTGAAGCGACACCGCATCCGTGAAGATATCCGTCGGCTCGGCCGAAGCCCCAGACGTATACCCCGGGATCCTGTGCAGGCATATCTGTACATGCACCTTGTGTCTGCGCCCCATTTCTAGCGCCGCGTCGAGCCTCCCAAACCCCTCCTCGTCGAACTCAAGCCAGTTCTTTCTGTCGCGGCCCTTGATGAAAAAGCGATAGTCGAGCGGAAGCCTCGCGAAGTTGAACCCAAATCTCTCCATGAATGCAAAGTCCTCGTCTTTGAACGCGCCGTCGGGAGTGTAGTCGACCGACAGCATGTCCGTGAGGTTGAATCCCCGCCAGCGCTCCTTCGGTCGCCACTCTGCAGATTCGGCATAGGCGAGATTGACGGCAATCGCGGCGGCGACGGCAAGAACTGCCATCCGCTTCATTTCCTCTTCCCCTTTCCAGCGCGGCGGCCGGGCGAGGTAGACCCCCTGACGACGAGTTCGGCGGAGAGCATCGCCTCAAGCGGCGGAAGCGTCGGCTTGGCGATGCGGTGGCACATTATGCCAACCGCGGCCAGTCCTATTTCGTAGCACGGCTGCACCATCGTAGTCATCGGCGGATCTGTCCGCTCCGCGTTTTCGTCGCCGTTTACTCCGGCAAGCAGCAGATCGTCCGGGACCTTGAGTCCCAGCGACTTGACGGTCGAAAGAAGCCCCTCTGCATAGAGGTCGTTAACCGCAATGACGGCATCAGGCCTGTTCCTGCCAAAGAATACGCGCTTTACCGAACGCACGTCGTCCGGTTTGCAGAAGACGATGTTCTCGCGACCCCACTTAAGCCCCGCCTCGGAAACGGCAAGTCCAGCGCCGTTCGCGCGGAGAAGCGAGGTCGGCGCGGACCTGGCGCGCGAAAAATACGCGATGCGCCTTGCGCCGGCTTCGATCAGATGGCGGGCGAGCATGTATCCGGCGTTCGTGTTGTCTATCCCGACTAGATCGTGGCGTGTGCGGAGCGGCGGATCAACGTAGTCGCTATCGAGAAGTACGACTGGAATTCCGTTTTCCTCGAAGCTGGCTACGAGAGACCGGTTGAATTCCTCCGCTTTTTCAAGGAACTGCAGGGGCTGAAGAAAGACGCCTATCACGCGCTCGCGCAGGCACACGTCGGCAAACTCGGCGGCCCTCACGGCGCGTTCGTGCATGCTGCCCGATCCGAGGGCTGCGGTAAGCGTGGTGTATCCGTGCCGCCTTGCGCCGTCCTCCAGTCCGCGACAGATCCGCGCGTAGAACGGATGGAACGCATCAGGCACCATCACTCCGAAGCGCTGTGTGGCCAGGCGCGAAGCGCGGTCGGCGAGGAACGTTCCGTAGCCCGGGCGACGGTCGACAAGCTCGCGATCCGTCAGATCCCTCAGCGCGCCGCGGACCGTCTCGCGCGCCACGGAGAAGCGGCGCATCAACTGGTGCTCGCTCGGGAGCCTGCCTTCGGCGTCGAACTTCCCGCTGACGATCTCCTGCCGGAGAATCTCGCTTATGCTCTTGCTTTTAGTCATCATTACCGAGATTGTATCACCTGGAGACGATTCAGGCAATATTGTCTAGACAGCCAACGGAAATTGCCAGTTGAAGCTATACAGCGACGGACTAGAGACGGGCGCGGTTTACGAAATAGACCGCACCAACCATGCACAACATCGCCCAAAGATAGTCCCACCGCCACTTCTCGCCCATGAACAGCATCATGAACGGGATGAACACGCATACGGTAACCACCTCCTGTATGATCTTCAGCTGAGCCACGTTGAAGCCTGACGATATTCCAAGTCTGTTGGCGGGCACGGCTATCATGTACTCGACGAGAGCAATCAGCCAGCTCATCAGAATTATGGCTATGAGCGGCCAACCGGCCTCGCCTGGCTTCTGCAGGCGCAGGTGCCAATACCATGCGAATGTCATGAACAGGTTGCTTCCCAGAAGCATAAGAACGGTAAGCACCATGCCAAGGTTTTTCGGTATGTTGATCATTTGTGGCTATTATACCATATTCTCGCGCGCAGCAATCATTCGTGGAAATCGCCCGCCACCTCCGGACCGGGAGGCAGCGCCGCCATCGCTGCGACGGCGTTCGATATGCGGCGGACGGTTTCGCCATTGGAGACAAGCGGCGGCATCGCGTATATGAAGTTGGAAAACGGCCTAAGCCACACCCCCGTCTCGTCGATCACGCGATCGATATCATCGCGCAAAGGCAATCTCTCGACCTCCACTACGCCCACAGCGCCCATCACGCGCACATCCCTGACGTTCGGCAACGACTTGAGCGGCGCGAGCGCAGCCGCGAACTCGCCTTCGATCCTGCGGGACATTGCGGCGTAGTCCGCCCGGGAAAAGAGCTCCAGCGACGCGTTTGCGGCAGCGCATGCGAGAGGATTCGCCATGTACGTGGGACCGTGCATAAACGCGCCGACCGCCCCGGACGATATCACATCGGCGACACGTTCCGACGCCACAGTCGCGGCAAGCGATATGTGCCCGCCGGTCAGTGCTTTGCCTATGCACATCACGTCCGGCGATATTCCCGCGCGTTCGTGCGCCCATCTCGGGCCCGTGCGCCACAAACCTGCGGCTATTTCGTCGAACACGAGCACGAGATCGTGTTCATCGCAGATGCGCCGCATCGCCGCAAGGTATTCCGCCGGATAGAAATTCATCGCGTTCGCCGCCTGAAGCACCGGTTCGCAGATAACGCCGGCGATCTCGTCGCCATGCTCTTCGACAAGACGCTCGAATTCGCTTGTCCACCCGGCCAGCCCCGCAAGGCCGCAGTCCGGTTTGGAAACAAACAGGTGGCTTGGCATCATGCCGCGAAAAAGCACGTGCATCCCGTCCGGATCGGAAAGCGCCATCGCGCAGGCGGTATCGCCATGGTATCCGCCCTTGAGCGCCACCATTCTGCACCTTCCCGGACGCCCTTTCGCATGCTGGTACTGTATCGCCATCTTTACGGCGACTTCCACGGATATCGAACCGGAGTCGGCGAAAAACACCTTGTTGAGGCCCGGAGGAGCGAAAGTCGCGATCCTTTCGGCAAGTTCTATCGCGCAATCATGCGTGAAACCGCCGAACATCACATGGCAAAGGCGAGCGGACTGCTTTTGCACCGCATCGACTATCGCCGGATGGTTATGCCCGTGTGCAACACACCACCAGCTTGCAACACCGTCGATGAGACGCCGCCCGTCCGCCAGAACGATTTCAACGCCTTCGCCGCGTTCGGCAAGGCGCACTTTGGGAGGATTGGCTATTGACGCATACGGATGCCAAATGTGGCTTCTGTCGTATTCAAGACGTGTCATGAAAAGAGCTCCGAAAAATCCACCTGCGGCAGCGGCAAGCCTGCTTCAACACGCGGAATGCGAACAACAACATCGGGATAGCCAAGGCGAATGAGGCAGCGGCGCGTCTCTCGCTCGGCGTCGGCATCTATCTGCGGGTCGGCGGACGGATGCCAGTTGTGAACCACGCCTGCCACACGCATGCCGCGCGATTTGGCAGCCTCAAGAGAAAGCAGTGTGTGATTCACCGAGCCCAGCCGACCGCATGTGACGAGAATCAGAGGCCAGCCCCGTGCCGCCGCGAAGTCAACCGCCAGCACATCGTCGGAAAGCGGCACAAGCAGCCCGCCGGCGCCTTCCACCAGCACAACCTCCCTTCGCTTTGCGCACTCGTCGACGCACGCGCCTATGCGATCAAGATCGACCATGCGACCCTCTAGTTTCGCAGCAAGCGAAGGCGAGGACGGAAATCTGAATATCTGCGGAGCCGTAAGCCCATCGACGTCTTCGCGCTGAAGGTCGAGTCCGCACATTCTGCGGTGCGCCTCAAGATCCTCCGAGCGCCCTTCACACCCGGTCTGCACCATCTTGACGGTTATCGCGTCCACCCCGGACGAAGCGAGGTGACGCGCGATAAGACCGGTAGCAACCGTCTTGCCGACATCCGTATCTATCCCGGATACGAAAAAGACTCTGCCGGCATGCGAACCTTCGACAGCGCTCATTTCGCGGATATCTCGAAATGCAGATTTCGTCCAGAGTCGGAATCGGGCGCGATCCACGCCGAAAAGCCGCCCGGCTCGACGGCGTAGCGTCCATCGACAGTATAGCCGAGAGAGGCGACCGGAACCTTTATCTCGACGCGCTTCGTCTCGCCGGGGCGCAGGGCGACACGCTTGAAGCCCTTCAGCTCTCTGCGGGGACGTGCGATACGAGCCACTTCGTCACGCACATAGACCTGCACAAGCTCGTTCGCCTCGCGTGCACCGGTGTTGGTCACGTCCGCCGAGAACGCCACGCTATCGCCTTCAACAACGGCCTTCTCGCCAGAGTACTCGACAGTTGTGTACATAAGGCCGTAGCCGAAAGGATATAGCGCCACGAACGGCGCATCGTTGTAGCATGATGTATAGCGATGGCCAAAAGGATGATTGGCTGTGATGGCGGCAGGTCGGCCTGTGGTGGTTCTGGAATAGTAGAGCGGACATGTGCCCGTGGCATAAGGCATATCGACGGTAAGCCGTCCCCAAGGTTCGGCGAGGCCTGTCAACACATCCGCAAGCCCCCACCCGCCGCATCCGCCGGGATTCCACGCCATCAAAATCGCATCGGCCGTCTTGGCAAGATCGGGGAAGGCCATTGGCCTGCCGCCGAACACTACCGCCACAAGAGGCTTTCCGAGCGACTTCACCTTCTCGGCCACCTTCATCTGATCGCCCTTCAGTTCAAGTATCGCCGACGAATTGCCTTCTCCGGAATTCTCCCAGTAGTCGCCAAAGGCGGCTACGACGATATCCGCACCGCATGCGGCGGCCTCGACTGCGGCGAGATCGACGCGTCCAGTCAAAGTATATGCCTCGACGTAGTTCACATCAACACCGTCGGCCTTCAGTCCTGCAAGAAGGGTCGCATTCGCGAAGTTGGAAAGGTCGCGAGTGCTCCAGCATCCGAGCATCTGCCACTCGTTCGCGGCGAGATCGCCGAGAAGCGCAACCTTCACACCCTTCTTGAGAGGAAGCGCCCCGTCGTCGTTCTTCAGCAGCACGCACGACTTGCGCGCGCATTCGCGGGCGAGGGCACGGTTCGCAGCAGGGTCGATAGCGTTCGCAAGCGCGGCAGCGTCGAGCGTCGGGCGGTCGAAAAGCCCGAGACGATACTTCACTCGCAGCACATTTCGCACGGCGTCGTCGATCGTCTTCATTGAAACACGGCCGGAATCGACTGCGGCCTTGAGAGTCGTCACATAGCAGTCGGATACCATTTCCATGTCGATACCGGCGTTGAGCGCGAGCACTGCGGCGTCGGCCTTGTTGCCGGCGACGCCGTGGTTCAGAAGTTCGCGCACGGCCGACCAATCGGATATTGTCATGCCGTCGAAGCCCAGCTCTTTGCGGAGAATATCCCTCAAGAGATACGAATTCATCGAACAAGGCACGCCGTTGTAGCTGTGAAACGCCGGCATGACTGTAGCCACGCCTGCATCAACCGCCATCTTGAACGGAGGCAGATACACGTCGCGAAGCGTGGAATCGGCCATCTCCACGGCGTTGTAGTCTCGTCCGCCGAAGCTCGCGCCGTAGGTGACGTAGTGCTTGGCGCAGGCGGCGATGTGAAACCCGTCGGACATATCCGCTCCCTGGAAGCCTCGCACCATCGCTGCGCCCATGAGTCCCGTGACGAGAGGTTCGCAACCGCCGCCTTCGGCGATGCGCCCCCATCTGGCGTCGAGCGCGACATCAAGCATCGGGGTGAAGGTCCAGTTGCAGCCGAGCGCAAGAGTCTCAACCGCAATCGCCGAAGCCGTGCGTTCCCACAGCGACTCGTCCCAGGCACATGCAAGCGCGAGAGGTATCGGATACGTCGTCGTCGCCGAGTGGATCATGTCGTGGCCTATGAGAAGCGGGATCCCGATACCATCCATCGCGGCGCGCTGTATGGCGTTGTAGTTCTCAAGCCCGCGCTTGCCTATCACCGAGCCGTACCGGCCTGCGGACACCGCCTCCAGAAACTTCGGATCGAGCGTTCCCTTCGATCTGTCGCTGGACGCCGCCTCGGAAGGCTGTCCACCCGAGAACTGCCAGAGCTGACCGAGCTTTTCGTCGAACGTCAACCGGGCGAGAGTCGCCTCTACACGGGCCTCCACGTCGGCAGGCGCTGAGTGGACGCGCCCCGCCGCACAAAGCGCGAGCAATGCGCAAAACGCAATCTGGGACTTTTTCATATGCAAGTTCTCACCTCTCAGCCTTCGGCGTGAATGCGGTCGTTTGCAGCGGCCACCTTCTTTTTGAGATCATCCTTGTGCACTCTGAACTTCTCCCTGAGCGACTCGTCGGCCGTGCCAAGAATCTGCACGGCGAGAAGTGCCGCGTTCACAGGCCCTGCGCTTCCGCAGGCCACAGTGGCGACAGGAACTCCTCCCGGCATCTGAACCGTGGCGTAAAGCGCGTCAAGCCCGTTCAGTGCACCTCCGGCGACCGGAATTCCGATAACCGGAAGTACCGTCCCCGCGGCGAGCACTCCTGCGAGATGCGCCGCACCGCCGGCGGCGGCGATCACAACCTTGAGTCCGCGAGACTCGGCGGTCTTCGAATACTCGATCGCCACCTCCGGCGTCCTGTGAGCGGAAATCACACGCGTCTCGTAGGGGACGTCAAACTTCTGCAGCGTTTCGCAGGCCTTCTTGACGAGAGGCCAATCAGAGTCGCTGCCCATAACAATGCCAACCAGTGCTTTATTCATTCTTGTCATAACTCCCTTTGGATGGAATAAAGTATATCAAAACCGCACGTCGCTTGCACAGCGCTTCACAACCCTCCTTGTCGAGACGTCTCGCTATTTGCTATACTTCTTGGCGGCGTGAAACCATTTTCGATACTGTTCAAGTGCGTCGGCGGCGCATGCAATCTGAATTGCAACTACTGCTTCTACAACGGGCATCCATCAGGCGCGATGCCTGAAGACACGTTGCGCATGGCGCTTGACGCGTATGCGGAACTGCCTTTCGACGGCAAACTCGTGTCGTTCCAAGGGGGCGAACCGCTTATGCCCGCAAGCGCAACTCTTTTGAAGATCGCCGACGAATATCCATTTGCGAAGTCCCTTCAGACGAACGCAACCCTCATCACAGAAGAAATCGCCGCGCAGCTGGCCTGCGGCGGATGGCTTGCAGGCGCCTCTCTGGACGGACCTCCCAACATGAACCGGCTTCGCGGGGATTCGTTCGATGATGCCGTGCGCGGCATACGGCTTCTTGAACGACATGGAGTCGAATATAATATAATGACTGTTGTGTCCAAAGCCAACGTTTCCTGTCCAAGAGAGATATACCGGTACTTCCGGGACAACTTCAAGACACGCTTCCACCAATACATCGAATGCACCGGACCGCGCGATGCGATCTCCGGCGAGGAATGGGGACGATTCCTTACAGGCCTTTTCGACGAATGGATATTGCATGATGCGCATGAAATATCCGTAAGGCTTTTCGATTCCATCGTATCGCAGATCATTCGCGGCACACCAACACAGTGCTCTTTCGGCAGATCGTGCCGCCAGCATTTGGTCATCGAACATGACGGATCGGTATATCCGTGCGACTTTCATGTAAGCGATGAAACATGCCTTGGCAACATCCGCACGCACTCTCTCGCCGAAATCGCCGAATCGCCAAAGTACCGGGCGTTTGCGGAGGCAAAAGTCAAGAACCTGCCGCAAAAGTGCGAAGAATGCCCTTATATGGCCTTTTGCAATGGGGACTGTCCCCGGAGCAACCGCACTCTTTGCGAAGGATGGAAGATGTTTTTCGACCATTCCCTAAAGCGGTTTCAGGAACTGGCCGCAGAAGCGATGCTGAACCTTTAGCTCCTGGCGAAGTAGTGGCGGCTGTCGCCTCTTTCGCCGTAAATCAAGTGCTCGCCTATCGCATCCAAACGGCGATCGAGGCAATGGCGACACAGCGATGCGTTTTCGTTCAGACAGGGTTTGTTCGCATAGAGCCTGTAAGCCTTGCGCCAACGCACATCCGTGACGTTGGGCATAAGCACATTCGCACCCGCGAGCACGCCGCGCTCGCGTCCGTCGTCCGCCAGCGCCTGCAGAGCCGTCGCTGCGGCGATGTTCACGTCGTGCAGATAAAGCCGCGAAACCGCTATCATCTTCAGCCCCAGTTCCAGCCTGTCAGCTGCAGCCATGTCCGGCGACTTTGCCGCAAGGGGCGTGTCGGGATGAGGTATATAAGGTCCCATACCGATCATGTCCACATCCATTTCGCCGTAGAACATAACATCGCGCGCCAGCGAACGCATGGTCTGGCCAGGCAGAGCGCACATGACGCCCGTACCCACCTGATAGCCCGTTCGCCTGAGCGCGCGGAGGCATTCGACGCGACGCTTCCAGCTGCATTCCGCCGGATGCAAAGCGGCGTAAAGTTCCGGATCGGACGTTTCTATGCGAAGAAGATAGCGCGTCGCGCCGGCCTCGCGCCAACGTGCGTAGACATCCTCCGTCTGTTCGCCAAGCGACAGCGTGATTCCAAGATCAAGCGGCGCAAGACGGCGCAAAACGTCTTCAATGAAGCGCGTGTGGGCTTCGCTCTCGATTTCACCGGACTGTATGACAAGCGATGCATAGTCAAGCCGCTTCGCCTCTTCAGCCGCAGCCACTATTTCATCCGCCGAGAGCGAATAGCGTTCGACGGCCGCGTTCGATTTTCTTATACCGCAGTAAAAGCAGTCTTTGGCGCAGACATTGCCCGCCTCAACAAGGCCCCTGACGGCGACTCCCTGCCCACAACATCTCACTTTCAGCGCATGCGCAGCGGCATACAGCATGTCGAGATCGTCGCGTCCTTCCAGCAAGAGCAGACTTTCGAGTTCGCCCAGAGTCAACGATCTGGGCGAACCCGAAGCACGCTCAAGCAACGTCGAAAGCCAATCGGAGCCGTCTGCCATGGGCTGCATCACCCAAGAACGATTCTTCTTTCGACGATCTTGGCCGTCGCATTGCCAATGGACACCTTCGGAGCGTGCTCGAGGAGATAATCCTCAGCCGCCTTGCACCAAAGGCCGCCATTCGCGGAACAAAGACGGTCCAACTCGGCGTATAGCGGATCGGACTTCCCCTTCTCCGCAAAATCGTCAATCGCAACCATCGGCAGATCGAGATGCGTGTAGACGAGTCTCTTGCCGCCAGGAACGACCGGCAAGTCGAGCGTCGCCTGCGCGGCGGAAGGCAACCCGCCGACGTGGGTTATCATCACCTCTGGATGCAAATAACCGCACCCGATCCAATCCACCGAATCGGACATATCCTTCACATCGCCGCCCGAGTTGGCGACTATGTGATGGTTCATGTAGTGGATGTTGTAGAAGTTGAACTGCGCAGAAAGCTTCTGGTCTGTCGGACCGGCGAAGAAATTCAGGCATCCTCCAAAAGCCAGCAGATCGGAGCACTGCGTAATGAGCGCAGGCACTGCGGCAAAGAGGAATATATCGTCGTAGCCGCCACCTGTGGAAGTAGGATTCGACGCATCGCCACCATCATCGCGGTTCATCGCCTTGAGGAACGCTGTCGCATCTTCCACGCCCTTCGTATTGACGAAATGCACCTCAACGCCGTTCACCGATCCGTCCGCGCGGCCGCCGCCGTAGACAAGGCCGAACATCCGCGCGGCGCGAGAGAGTCTAGCATCGTCTATGTCCGTCACGACAAGGCGACGCGGACGCTTCTCCGGGGAGTGGCAGGCTATGTCTATGCAGCCAAGCCCCATCGCGCCGCATCCTGCCATCAGCAGCATCGTGCCGTTGTTTTCAATGCCCATTTCATGGACATGTGAGCCAAACGCGTGATGGTAATTCGTCCTGAATGCGGAAACTATGCAGCTTATCGGTTCGGCGAGCGAACACTTGAAGTAGGCGTCCCCCTCGTAGGGAAGAAGACAGCCCATCTCCATTATTATCGACGGAAGGTACACATGCGTCGTTTCGCCGCCGACGGAATGCCATGCGTAGCCCATCGTCTCCAGCTCGTGCCCCGGTATGTTGAACGCAGGCTGTATGCACACGTGCTGGCCCACCTTGAACTGCGACGCCCACTTGGCCCCGACCTCGCGAACCACTCCCGAAACCTCGTGCCCGAACATTATCGGATTCACCGCAATATCCTTCGGCACGCGTTTGTGCCCGGTTCCCAGCGCCATAGCCTTGTAGTCGCTGAGGCATATCGTGTTCGTAACGATCTCGACCACAACGCCGTCTTCGCCGACGCCTTCCAGTTCGACGTCTTCGAGTTTCGCGTCCTTGGCCCCGTAGAGCCGCCATGCTTTTGCCGTCATATCTTTGTCTCCCGTTTTGATGTTAGGTTTCGCTAATATGATACCATTTCAGCGGAGCCGTGTACATTGCATAGTTTCACTTCAATATTGCAATATTCAGCCTGGCGTGCGAACGCATCCACTATCTGCCGCCACCCGCTCGCGCGAACCATGTTAGGCGCCAGCGCATAGTCGGCGTTCCACGGCCGGTCGAACACGAAAACGCGAGTGGAGCGCCAGTCCGCCAGCCGGTCGAGCGCAAGAGGAGAATCGTCGATTGCCGCATCGTAGCGTCGCTCGCCCAACTCGTCCATGGAAACCGTCGGCGGATCGTCCGGGTTTTGCCCAAAGCATCCGGCACGCCCGTACTTGTCTACGTATGTCACCGGCAGATCGCCGAATCCCGCCGTCTCCAGCCAAGCCTCCGTGCCGCGATGCGAAGAGGCTGGTCTACCCGTGACGGCATCGACCTGATGGCCGGCTGCAACCAGCGCGCGAACTCCGGCTACCGCGCCTTGCGTGACCGGATACGACGCCAGCGCATGCGCGGAATGCGACAGTTCGCGGAAGCGCGCCATCTCGGAACCGTCAAGGGAGAACACCTTCTGAAGATCAAACTGCCGAACATCGAGGTATTTGACATGACGGCCGAACTCGCGCTCCGCGAGGCCGCACAGCGTCGCGGCGGTCTCGCAAAGAACGTCATCGATGTCTACGTAAATCCTCATCGACGCGGATCATGTCATGCGGTAGGCTTGTAAGAGTCTTTCAGAGTGACGGTTCTGTTGAACACCAGCGGCCTGTCGCAGACGAAGTAGCCTGTGCGTTCGAACTGGAAGCGCTCGCCCGGCGCTGCCGATGCAAGAGACGGCTCCACATAGCCGCGCACGACCTTGAGCGAATCGCCGTTCAGGTACTTCAGGAACTCCGACGGACCATCCTTGAGCGGATCCTTCTCGGTGAAGAGTCTGTCGTAAAGCCTTACTTCCGCCGCGACGCCGCTTGCGCAGTCAACCCAGTGTATCGTGCCCTTTATCTTGCGGCCGTCGGCTGCGTTGCCGCCCCATGAACCGACATCCCACACACCGTGGATTTCGGCCACATTCCCGCTCTCGTCCTTTACGCAGCCAGTGCACTTGAATATGCACGCCCCGCGCAGGCGCACTTCCTGCCCTGGCGCCATGCGGAAGAACTTTTTCTCCGGCGTTTCCATGAAGTCCGCGCGATCGATCCATATCTCGCCGCCGAACGGAATGCGCCGCACGCCCGCCGATTCGTCGAGAGGATTGTTCGGCAGCTCCACGTCGCGCGGACCTCCCTGCCAGTTGTCGATCACAACCTTCACAGGATCAAGCACCGCCATGCGCCGCAGCGCAGTCTTGTTCAGCTCTTCGCGCACGCACCACTCGAGAAGCGCAGGGTCGCTTTCGCTCTCGACCTTCGAAACGCCGACGCGCTCGCAAAACTCGCGAATCGCCCCGGGAGTGTATCCGCGCCGGCGCATGCCGCATACAGTAGGCATGCGCGGATCGTCCCATCCGTCCACATGCCCTTCTGTGACCAGCTGCAGCAGAAGCCTCTTCGACATGACCGTGTATGTTATGTTGAGGCGGGCGAATTCGCGCTGCTGGGTGCGTATCTTCACGCCGTTTCGCACAGGCAGAAGACCCATCTCGTCGAGACGGTCCACAACCCAGTCGTAAAGCGGACGGTGCACCTCGAACTCGAGCGTGCACATCGAATGCGTAACGCCTTCAAGCGCGTCCTCGATGGGATGCGCGAAATCGTACATGGGATATACGCACCATTTGTCGCCAAGATGGTAGTGGGACACGTGGCGAATCCTGTACAGCACGGGATCGCGGAAGTGTATGTTGGGCGAAGCCATGTCGATCTTCGCCCTCAGGCACCATTCGCCGTCGGCATACTTGCCGTCGCGCATCTCGTGGAATATGCGCATGTTGCGCTCGGGATCCGTCTCTCGCGAAGGCGATGGCCGGCCGGGCTTCTCCGGCACGCCGCGATACTCCTTCCATTCGTCCTGCGTCAGGTTGCAGCAGTATGCCTGACCGCGGCGGATCAGCTCCTCGGCGATTTCATACATCTTGTCGAACATGTTCGACGCATTGTAGAAGCCGGGCTCCTTGCCGTCGCCCTCGCCGCTCCACTTGAAGCCGAGCCAGTTGATGTCCTTCTTGATGTTCGCGGCGTATTCGTCGGACTCCTTGGTGGGGTTGGTGTCGTCCAGCCGCAGATGGCATTCGCCGCCAAAGAGCTCCGCCATGCCGAAATCCACGCAAACGGCCTTGGCGTGGCCGATGTGTATGTAGCCGTTAGGCTCGGGAGGAAAACGTGTAACAACCTTGCCGCCGGTCTTTCCGTCGGCAACATCCTTCTCGATCCACTGCCTGAGGAAGTGCCTTGATGTATCCGATTCGTTCATGGTGTGATATTATATCAGTTTTCGTCCGATGCCGCCACGCGCCCGCAAAGAACCTCGAGCTCGGGCTCCAGCGCGTCCAGCCATATTTTGTAACCCTTCTCGTTGGGATGCACCAGATCGTTCATCACCTCTTTGGTCAGCTCGCCATCGGCGTTGAAGAACCTGTCGTTGAAGTCGAACCAGATCACCTTGTCGCCGTCGGCGAAGTCCTTGATGATCGCGTTCACCTTCTCGTTCTGCACGCGGCGCTTGTCGTCGGCCGTCGCCCCGCGCGGGAAGATCGGCAGCAGCAGCACCTTCGACTCGGGGTGCTTTTCGCGTATGACGTCGATGACTCGCTTCACTCCGGCGGCAGTCTGCTCGGGGGCGCCGTCGCGGTTGTTCGTGCCGATCATCACCTGGAACACCTTCGCCTTGTAGCCTTCGAGCTCACCGTTGACAAGCCGCCATATCAGATGTCGGGTCTGGTCGCCGCCATAACCGAGATTGAGCACGCTATACCTCTTTCTCAACTCGGCGAACAACTCGCGCCCCTCGCCGCCCTCGCGCTCCCAGCGATGGGTTATGGAGTCGCCGACCATTACAAGGTCGTATTCCACAGACCCGTTGCCGGCGATTTCGTTGCGCTTCTCCAAAGGCCGGCCCTTGCCCCACCACATGAAGTCGGGAAATCCGCTCACCGGCTCGGCCGAGAGATTCGCGGCCGCCGAATATGTACGCGGAACAGACGGCCATACGGACGGCACGACCTCGTCATCCTGCGCGTCAAGCACCTTGTCGATCAACGGCAAAACCGCACTCGCCCAAATCTCATAGCCAAGCGAGCCTGGATGAAGCAGATCGGGAAAGAGTTCGCGGCTCAGACGGCCCTCTCCGTCCAGGAACTTGTCCGAAAAATCGCACCATATCACCTTGCGGCCATCGGCGAACTTCGCAATCTCCTTGTTCACGACGTCGTTGCGCAGACGCAGCGGATCGTTTGCATCCGCCCCGCGCGGAAAAATCGCCGTGAGAATCGTCCTCGCGGCGGGCTGCTTTTCGGCAATGACCTCGAGTATGCGCTTGATTCCGAGGATGGTGTCCACAGGCGGTTCCTCGGCAAAGGAGTAGTGGCCGGTGTTGTTCGTGCCGATCATAAGAAGTATGCACTTCGCCTCGTAGCCGTCGAGCTCACCACCCTCCGTAAGCCGCCACAGCACATGCTCAGTCCTGTCGGCGCTCGTGCCGAGGTTAAGAGCGGCGCGACGTCCGGATGAGAAATACTTCTTCCACTGCGCCTTGCCATTCGTCTCCCAGAAGTGCGTTATCGAGTCGCCGATGAACACCACCTTCGCACCGCCGTTCGTGACGGTGTTCATCTTTTCGGCGTGGCGCTTCATCTGCCAGCATTGCGGATCACCGTTCCACGGCGCAGGCGTGACGGATCGTATATCGGCCAAAGAGCCGCAGGCGCACAGCAGAAGCGACGCCTCGGCAACAACAAGCAAAATTCTTTTCATAGTCCGTATATTGTACCATATTCATCGCGCGCCCTCAAACCGCCCATGCCCACACGGCAAGATGCTGCGAGTAGAAGTGGCAGGTCTGGCGCACAGAGGTGGCAGGTCTGGCGCGTAGGGGTGGCAGGTCTGGCGCGTAGAGGTGGCAGGTCTAGCCGCCAAGGGTGGGAGGTCTGGCGGCTAGAGGTGGCAGGGGAAGGCCTCACACCTGGGGCCCGCTCTCCCAGACGAACCCACTATACTTGCGGCGATGAAAAAATTGATGAGCTCACTACCGCACGTGGTCGTCCTGCTAGACGGCCCGAAACCTACTGGGACACTTGTTGGTCAGGGCCTGTCCCCGGTTGGTCCATTGACAGAAACAGGGCGAAAATGATAGGCAATTCAATTACCCCTAGGGGTGGCATTCCATAGCCCTAAGGGTGAGAGCACTTCCCCCTTAGGGTTTCTTTAACTCACCCTAAGGGTGAGGTCGCCTCACCCTTAGGGGTTCCGAGACTTACCCTTAGGGGAAAATCAACGAAGCCTCCGCAAAACCACGCGAATTCGGTAGAGGAAAACCGAGGACAGGCCCTAGGAAAACCAGGGATATGCGATGAGATCATTGATGCGCTGGCGGGTATCGCTCGCTAGTCGCCGAAGACAGTATGCGCCTCCGCTTCGGTGAGCCGCACCCTCTCGACGATGTTTGAGCGGCATGCGGCCTTGCTTTCATCGGGAATAGACCGCCAGTACTGCCCGATACGCGGTAGCATTGATTCGCGGACATATTGAGCTGCATCTAACAGACTTTCTTCGTCTGTCGAAGCTCTCAATCCTGGCCTAAAACCACCCGCCGCATATGCCGCAGCAACAAGCGCCGCAGCGCTTTCCTCTACATTGTGCAACCGACCAACATAATCCACAATACTCTCACCTATATTCGTTATGTCGCATATACCTCTATAATTGGCCATCCAGAGCAAAGAGTTCTTTTCGCATATCCGTTCTTGTTGACTACGGAGCGAATCACCCTCCGGATAATTCAGAACATCCAGCATCCACCTTTCAACACCACGGCGAACGGCATCAGTCTTCTTCAGGCGCACCAGGTCATAAACCACCATGCGGTCATAGTCCTCATTGAAATTGCTGGACTCCCACTTATTGGAGTGTGCGGCAAGTCGCGCATACGTCTCCGTAGTCTCGTCGCTGCAGGCGATCAAGGCAGACAGCATTGCACCGATAAGCATTATCTTTTTCATAAGGTCTCCTATTGTTGATCCTTTATTACACTGAAAACTCCGTTCGTCATTCGCTCGCCAGTGTAGCCGAACTTCAGGATTCTCGCAGTTCCATCGGCATCCAGTTCGAAGCGCTGATCGGTATTGCAGAATAAATTTGTCGTTCCTTCATCGTCCTTTACTCGCCAAGCGACAGGTATTGGCCAAGTGAACGCCCCCCCGCCAAGCCACGGCGGATCGTTAATCTCTACACCTGCCGTATCATATATCCGATTTTTCCAATTAACATCAATCCATTCTCCCGCACCATGATCTCCGTGATCAAGAAGATGCGCTTTGCTCGTCTGTGCATAATAGCCGACGGCGTTTGTTGATGTGCGCGGCAATTCCAGCAACTGGACATTGGCAAAAGAGACATATGTTGGGAGCAACTGACGGCGGAATGTGATTTTGAATCCGCCAGACTCACCGACTTGAGCATCTACATTAGTAGACACAACATACGTATAAAACCTGCCCGGCTCTACAATTCCATACCAAATGTCATGCACAACACCCTTGGCGTTAACATACACATAGTCATTCCCGTCGTCTTTAGGTGCCGCATACGCTATGCTGGACATCCATTTTCTTACATGACCACGCATTGCGCTGCACGTGAATTGAATTCCTGGTTCTATATTTATAGTTATGCTCTCTGCTACGCCTAGCTCGCGCCTGTTTCTATTTTCAGGCCACACCGCAACAGCTTCAGACCCAATCTTCACGACCGTCATCGAATCTTCCGCCGTAATCTCGTCGCCCGAAAGCGTCTCTGTGAAAGTCGCCGTTGCTGTTATGTCGTCCTCGGCGTCGCTGTGGCGCGTGGATTCGTAGACGACACTGTACGACTTCGTCTCTCTAGGAGCAATGCTCACGGTTCCCGTCGGCAGT
>CACYQU010000029.1 GCA_902776615.1 uncultured bacterium | reverse complement strand
ATATAGCGGCCTTCGGCCGATTTATGCGACGCAGTCGCATCCCAAAACACTCCCGCAGGCACATATACAGTCGTTGTGAGGTGCGAAGCTGCGGAGCGGTAGCGAGAGCACAAACGATCGGAGTTGAATTTCGTGCGGTTACTTTCAGAACACGCGTTTACTCTTGACTGTGGCGCTCTGTCTTCTCGCCGGTTCTCCTGTCCACGCGCGAGAGCAACAATACTCTGCGGCAATATGATATAATGTATCCCAACCGGGGAAAACCGAAAGAAGGTACCTATGAACCCATACAACTGCTCAAGAAGATTCTTCATCAAGGGCGTGGGCGCTTTTATCACCGCACCTATCGCAGGTTGCAAAATCTTTGAAGATGCACCTTTGGTGCGATTCGGCATTGTGACAGACTGCCATTACGCCGATATTCCCATGGCGCACCGCGATTATCCCGTTGGCGATGCATACTACCGCGAAAGCACCGGCAAACTGGCCGAATGCGTCGCCGTGATGAATCGCGAAAAGCCGGCGTTTCTGATCGAACTGGGCGACTTTAAGGATCTCGGGCCGGACAAGTCTGCGACAGTCGGCTACCTCGACAAAATCGAAAGTGTGTTCGCCGGCTTCCAAGGCGAGCGCTACCATGTGCTCGGCAACCACGACTTCGACGCGCTCGACAAAGTTGAATTTCTTGCGCATATCTCGAACGCAGGGCAGTCGAAAGCAATCGCGCACTACTCGTTCGTGCGCGGCGGAGTGACTTTCATCGTGCTCGATGCATGCTACACGTCCGCGATGGAGGACTACCGTCCCGGCAACTGGGACTGGCGCGACGCAAACGTGCCGCCGGAACAGCTCGATTGGCTAAAGCGCGAACTTGACGCCGCGCGCGGACCGGCTGTAGTTTTCTGCCACCAGTGCCTAGATCCCCAAGCCGACGCCAACCACCTCGTCAGAAACGCTGCGGACGTGAGAGCCGTCATCGAGCACAGCGGCAAGGTGCGCGCGGTATTTACCGGCCATCAGCATTCCGGCAGAATCGGGAAAGCGAACGGCATTGCATACTATTCACTCCGTGCGACCGTGCTGGATTCAGGCGCAGAAGAAAACAGCTATGCAACCGTTGCGGTCCATCCATCCGGCGAAGTCGCCGTGACAGGCTACCGCAAGGCAGCCTCGATTTGATGCAGCGCCCAGGAGGGCATGTCACTTGACGCGGCCAGTATAGGCTTCGACCTCGCTTGAGTCGATCGCTTCGCCGAAGAAACGCTCCTCGGCGGCATCTTTCACCTTGTTCCACGGACGCGGATTGCCGTTCAACTGCACAGCCCAAAGCTTGAGTTCACGCTTTCGCCAGTTCACCATGCAGTTCGTTCCCCACGCTCCGCCATGGCCAAACCATGCATCTTCGCCGTCCTTCTCGGCCAAAGGCGCGGTAAGGCCGAGCGAATAGCCGCCCAGACCGGCCGGACGTGTCGAAACGGCAAGTATCGACTTCACGGTCTCTTCCTTGAGTATGCGCACGCCGTTGTCGCCGACGCCGAGATTCATCAGCATCTTGTAGAACTTGTACTGGTCGTTCGCAGTCGTCCAGAGTCCCGCGCCCGCCGATGCGAAAACATGCGAATCGTTGTAGGGCCGCTGCTGCCAACCGTTGTGAAGCTTCCACGTGGCAGGCGCGTCTTTGTGGCATTCGTACATCTCGATCTGCGTCTTGAGCTTCTCGTCCGTTGGCCAAAACCATGTATCGTGCATCTCCAACGGATCGAGGACGGTCTCCTTGAGGTAATCCTCCCACTTCATGCCGGTTACGATCTGCACGACAGCCGCGCCAATATCAATACCCGTGTTGGAATACTTCGTATTGGTTCCCGGCTCGAAGAGAATCGGCGACGCAGCGGCGATTGCAGCAGTCTGGCGAAGAGGCGCTCCGCCGGACCATCCACCGCCCTTGATATCCTTGGATTTCGCACATGTCTCGAACGGAAATCCGCCCGTATGGTTGAGGCACATGCGCACAGTCAGCACATTCTTCGCCTTTATCAGCGTGCGCGTGTCGTTTGTGGCAGGTCCCTCAATCCACAGCGTGGCGAATTCGGGCAGATACTTGGATACGGGATCGTCGAGATTCAAACGCCCTTCTTCGACAAGCTTCGCCACCGTAACGCCGCAAAAGCCTTTCGTTTGGGAACACTGCATGTAAGTGTCGTCGGCGGTGATTGCACGCTTCGCTGCGACGTCTGCATAACCGACGCACGTCACCGCGCAACGGCCTTCCTTGAACAGTATGCTTACCGCGCCAGGCAGTTCACCGCTTTCCACATACGGCGCAAGAGCCTCTTGCATTGGGGCGTAGGCCGTCTCCGCCGTGGCGGCGAGGCAGAACGACGCCGCGAGTGAAAACATGAATATCAGTTTCTTCATTTTCGATTTGTTCCTTTCCGTTAGTACCGATTCATTTCTGTGAAAGTTTCAGCCACACGCGCAACAGCTCGCTTATGCTCCAGGCCTGGGCCGTACAGCCCTTTTGCGCATGAGGCGCATCGCCGTCGGCTATCTCGCTCATATGGCAGAGGCAGCCGGTGTTGAGATTCTCCACCGCCGTGGCCAGAAGCTGAAGCGCCGTCTCGCGCGGGCGCTCTCCCGTCATCGCAAGCGCCTCCGCATACAGCGGGAAAGGCCACGCCCACACCGTTCCGTTGTGATAGGCCGGCTTGCGACTCGAATCCTCGTCGCCTTCATAAACGCCGCGATATAGGGTGTGGCCCGAGTTCAGCGACCGAACGCCGCCCGGCACAAGAAGTTCTTCGGTCGCGTCCAGTATTGACGTATCGTCAATCACGCCCAATGTTATCAGGAACAGCTGGTTCGGCCGCACGGTATCCTCCGGCAGAGCCTCCGCCGCGCTTTCGCCGTTCGGCGCGGCGAGGCAGTCGCGGTAGCCTGCGCCGGGCGCGGAAACCTTGAAGTATTTGACGAGCGACGCTTTGGCGCGATCCGCCGCTTCGTCGCGGCCAAGATACCTGAGGGCGGAAATCCAAAGCGCCTGTATTTCGACGGGATATCCAACACGCGGGGTGCATGCCGGATAGTTGGTATCCATCCACGTGAAGTGGCTCGGACTCCAGACAAGCCCCGAATCCGCATCGACGTGAATTCCGTTGGGAGTTCCCTTTTCGTATGCGTCCGCTATGCGTTCGCATGTCGCCTTTAGCATCGCAAGGTCGGCGCAGACCGAATCGTCGGCGCCGAAGTCGAACGACATCTGGCAGGCGTCGCCACGCCCGGTTTTGGCCTTTACCGTCGCTTCAACCTCCTGTACGCAGCGTATGAACCACAGTTGCGCATCGGTCGTGTCGCGGTTGCCGGCCGTTTCGCCGTAGATTATGTTCGGCAGCGTTCCGTCCTCCTCGAACGCGGCGAAAGCCTTGAGAATCTTTATGGAATCCTCCAAGAGACCGGCGGCTATCATCCCGCGCATGAATATGAACGTGTCGCGTCCCCAGTCGAGGAACCACGGATAGCCCGCGATGACAGTTTTCAGGTCGTCGCGCTTCACGATGAAGAGCGAAAGCGCCTGCTTGAGAGCCTCCGCGATCGGCAGCGTCTCGATCGGCGCAGGGGCGTTCGCAGCGGGCGCGGAACCGTCCGCCGCATACATCTCGTCCGCGTGCTTCTCGCCGAGCCTGCCTGTCATCGTAACGCTCTCGCCCGGCTTTAGATCGGCCGAAATCCAGCCTGGGCTGAACAGATCGCCCGAACCGTCCTGCCCTCGCGCAGCCTCTTCCGGATGACCAACATTGTAGCTCCACTGCGGTTCGTGATGGTAGGCGCCACCTTCGATGCTCAATGTGAACTTGTCGCCGTATGGCGCGAACTCGAATCCCTGGCTCTTCGCCAGCGGTTTTGCCGACTCGGGGAAAAGCTCTTCCGCCCCGGCATACGCCTTTGTGGTGGAGTGGAAACTCCTCCACTCCACATCGGGCCTGAACACAAGCCTCACCTGGTCGCCGACGTCATTTTCACCGGCATCGTAGCGCGAAACCTTCAGCCTCGCCGCATTCACGCCATCGGCAAGAGAAAGCTCGAAAGCGAAAGCCGTGTCGCGTCCCATTCCGCACGGCACATGGAAATCCCACCGCGCAAAGCGCCCCGCAGGGTCGGCCCTGAAGCGCGTGATACAGCGGCTGTCGAGCTCGCGCGTGTAGCCCTCGCGCTGCAGCCAGCAGCGAGTGCGCGTCCAGAGCACAAGGCGGTCCGCCGGAACGTTGGGATTGGGGTTCGCCGACAAAAGCGAATCATATTGGCTTGCTGTCTCGCCCCATGCCAAGCGCACCTGCGCGGACGCGCCTGCGCCGTTCGAGAGGACGGTTCGCATAAGCGGCGCGCGGCGCACTTCGTCGCCCTCCATGGTAAGCATCACCTTCGCCTGCTTCGAGCGCGGCGGCACCATCAGTTTGGAGTGCACGCGAAGCGACTTGCCGGGAGAGTAGACGATCATGAAGAAATCGAGTTCGCGGCAGCGCGTACCGTCTCCCTTGTAATGCGGGGTGATGAACTCGGCGCGATGGCCTTCGCCGCTTCGGCATACGCGCAGCGTTCGCCCGGTCGCCGGATCGATGATACGCATCCTGAAATGGTGGGACGCCGCGACTTCCACGCGCTCGTCTTCGGGCACGCAGACTATCCGCTTGGAATCGCGCGGGAAACGCCAGTGGAAGCGGCAGTCGCCTGCGACGGAGCCCGGCGCTTCCTTCTGTCGCGCAGCCCAGAGATCCTTGCCCGTCATGAGGTCGCGTTCGGCGGAAAGGCTCGTTACGGGATACAGGCACATGACTTCGCCGGGCACAAGCGCGACGCCGCTCTCCGTGGATACGACTCTGCGCGAAACGAGATCGTAGCCCTTGGGCGCCGCAAACGCGTCGCGGCGCCATTGCACACGTGCCGGGGCGGATGTATCGAGATTCGCCACGACAAGAAGGCCGTCCCTTGCGACGGCGAGCGTGTTGCCCTCGCCTTCGGTTACAAGTTCGAGATGGCTGGCCCCTGAAAACGACGGGCACCGTGCAAGTATGTCGTTCAGGCGGGAGATGAGCCCCACCATGTTGCGCTGCGCCCCCCAGCAAAGATCGTTCTTTCCATGGACATCGATCTTTTCGGCGCAATACCATTCAACGCCGTTCGCGATCCCCCACGCGCCCTGCCAGCTGAGAAGCGCGGCGAGCTGCACTCTGAGGCGTGCGTAGCATTCGCCTTTCTTGGCGAGACGGTCGTTGTCGTGGGTCTCGGCGAAATGGACGAGCGTTCCGTATTTCTCGCTGCGCGCGATGGCGCTCGGGAGGTACCACTCGAAAGCGCCGCGGTCGTACGTCTGGAAAACCTCGGAGTACGCCCAGTCGAGATTCGCCTCTGCGAGCAATGCGTCGGTAACCTTGAGATCGCCGCCGAGTCCTTCAAGCATGAAGACGGTGTCGGGATATTCTTCGCGGACCCGCGCCACGATGTATTCCCATGTCTTGGCGGGAATCATGTAGCCGGCGTCGCACCTGAAACCATCTACGCCGTTGCGGCACCAGAAGAGGAACACGTCGGCCATGTACGCACGAAGCTGCGCGTTGGAATAATCAAGCTCCACAAGATCGGCCCACTTCACCCCCCACGCGCCGGGCGATGCGAAGCGTCCGTCGGCCTCGTGGCGGAACCAGTCGGGATGGTGGGTCTGCAGGGCCGACGCCCAGCCGGTATGGTTTGCCGGCAGATCCACGAAAAAGAGTCCGCGCCTGGAATGCACCGCATCAATCAGCTCGCGGAACTGATCCATTGGCGTCGCGAACTCGTCGAACTCCGCCATTGCGGGATCGACACTGTAGAAGTCGAGCGCGGCAAACGGGCAGCCGTATTCGCCCATAACCGCGTATGTTGTCGGAACGGGGAAAGGCGGAAGCGTCTGGATTATGCCGAACCCCATCTCGCCCATTATCAGATCGAGCCTTCTGGCCACCTCGCGGAACGATCCGAACTGCCTCGGGAACACGGTGTAGATCGAATTGCGGTTTCTGATTTCCGCACTTTCCACCTTTATGTGCGTATTGGTGCCTTCCGGCCATTCGGGAACGGACGACCCTTTCGGGAAGAAGCACGCCTTGCCAGAAAATACGCCTACCTCGTCAAGCAAAATATCGGCGCTGAAGACGCCTGGCGCGGTCTCTTCAAGAGGAATGTCAGTCCACGCCTTGGCAAGAGGCGTCTCGCCGCGCTCCGTCTCGGCGATTATCTCGCGCCGCCTCACCCGCGCATGGCCGATATTGGTGCGGAACGCCGCTCGGCCAGGGCGCGGAGAGTCGAGACGCAACGTCACTTTGAGAGTGTCGCCGCGCCATTTGAGGAGGAAATCTCCCGTCTGCGGGGTCTGTGTCATCAAACCTTCTTCTCTGCCGTCTTACGGCGTATGAGCCACATTTGCACAATCGAGAAAATGTTCGACAGGAACCAGTATAGCGATAGCGCCGACGGGAACGAATAGAACATCACAAGCATCATCACAGGCATGAACACCATCATCATGCGCTGCTGGTTCTTGTCGCCGGCCGACGGCGTAAACGCGCTCTGCAGCCCGGTCGACACCGCCATCAGTATCGGCAGAAGATTAAGCCCGCCGAACGGGAACCAGCCCGCAAAGAGAGCCTCCGGTTCGGAAAGGTCGCCAATCCACAAAAACGGCGCGTACCTAAGCTCGACCGCCGAACGCAACACGTTGAAGAGCGCAATGAACACCGGTATCTGAATGAGCATCGGCAGGCACGAGCTCATGGGGTTTACCTTCTTTTCGCGGTAGAGAGCCCACGTCTCTTGCTGCAGGCGCTGAGGATTGTCCTTGTACTTGGCCTGAATCTCCTTCATAAGAGGCTGGATCTCCTGCATCTTCTTCATGCCGACCGTGGACTTGTGGGTAAGCGGCCAGAAAAGCAGTCGCACAAGAATCGTGAGCAGGATGATCGCCACGCCGTAGTTGGGTATGAGCGAATTGAAGAAGTTGAGCACCCATACAAGCGGATAGCAAAGCCAGCGCCACATGCCGAACTCCATCACATCCTTCATGCCGAGATCCCAGAGAAGCGCCTGCTTCTTCGGCCCGACGTAAAAGACGCTTTCGATCGCGTTCGATCCGCCGGACGAGAGAAGCGCGCGCGCGGCGACGTTGTTCGGCCTGTAGACCGTGGCAGACGTGTCACGCGATATTGTGGCGTCGAAACCTCTGCTGGCCGCCGTTGTTGAGGCAAGGGCCGTTACGAAGAAGCGGTTCTTCACGGCTATCCAGCGCTGCGCGCCGGCTACCTGCACACGCGCTTGCGAAGGAAGCCCCGCCGCGCTTTTCGAGCCGCTGCATCCGCCCGAAAGCCCGCCAACAAGATACCCTTTGAGCGGTGAATCTCCCTCGCAGTGGTGGATAACGCCCTCTTTGCCCTTCCCGGCGTCAAGCGCCCAACTGTCGACCGACAGAAGATCGTTCTTGGAGCTACCCATCGACATCGCACCGAGCGACAACGCCACCTCGCCCGAAGCTTCGCCCAAGGATTCGGAAAACACCACTTTATAGTTGGGCATGAGCGTCACGGTTCGCGTCGCAAGCGCATTCGCGAATACGACTTTGTCGGCCGAGCGCTCCTTGACCTCGTACGCTGCATTCGGCGCAAGCCCGCTCACGCCGTCAAGTTCGCCAAGCGGCGCAGCCGAGAAATCAAGCGCTACGGCAGGATTCTCGTCTGAAACCGGCCCCTTGTTGCGCGCGTACTTCTTGAGCGTCGCATTCTTTACAACGCCGCCCCATGAGGAAAGCTCGAGCTTGAGTTCGTCGTTTTCAAGAACGACGGTCTCTTCGGGCACAGATGGCACAACGCGCGCCTGCACGGCCGCCGTGTCTGGTTTCGCAGACGTCCCGAACTGTTCGACGACAGGTTTCCGGGCTTGCGCCTCGGAGATCTCCTGCGACCTTGCGGCCGCAGCCTGCGCCCGGGCATATTCTGCGCGAGCCTTCGCATCGCGCGGCTGCACGACAAAAAGATACCAGGCAAGTACCCCGCCAAGAATAAGACATATCAGTTTTTCGGTTTTGTTCATAAGCTAAACGCAATCACTTCCTTTGGTGGTGAAGCGTATATTTTACCATAATATCTATGGACCGTGCAAAGCGACATCGCCGCTTTCGAACACTCTTTATGCACGCTTTTTCGTCCGCACTCGTGTCAGTCGAAGCGGACGCGCATGTTTTAGCCACCTCTAGCACGATTCTTGCGCCTTCAAATCGCCGCGCCGAAGTTCCCTTTTGCCGATTGCACCCTGGCAAGTCAGGCGGAGAGGCTCGCCCAGGACCTGCAGGACGCCGTGACGGACAACGCAAAGCGGTTCATCGACAGAAACACACTCGTGATTGTAGACCCGACGTTCGTCCTTTGACAATGGCGATTCGGTCGTCCTCGACGCCGAACAGTTTATCCGTGTGCCAGCCTGTCGCGGCGCATTCCGAGGTCGCGCGTGTACTTGGCCGTGCGGTTCGGCTGCCCGGCGAACACGTCCGCCGTCGCTTCCACCGCGTCTGTCTGGTACTTCTGGATCTTGAACTTGAACTTCATTGAGGTTCCTTTCCGGATTCTACAGCAACGGCGCCATATACAGCGGCAAATGCAGTATGCCGTCCTTCTCCATGACATCCTTGGTGTAGAGTATGATCGGCTCATCGATGCGACTTCCAAACTTTCTGCGGAACTTGTCGAGCGAGGAATGGAAGCGGTATTTCCCGCTCTTCACCTCGACAGGGCATATCTTGTCGCCGTGCCTGACGAGAAAGTCGATCTCCATACGATTCTCCGCGTTGTCGAGATCATAGCGTGAATAGAAGAACAGGCGCCGCCCCTTCGCCGAAAACGCCTGCGCTACGTAGTTCTCCATGACCATTCCCTCGTTGATTCCAAGGTCTCCCGAATAGACCTCGCCATAGAGCTTGCCTTCAGTGAAGGTCGAGTCGCCAAGTGACTGGGCGATCATCAGTCCCGTGTCCGCCGAATATACCTTGCATGTGGAATCGTCTTCGCTCAGCGCAAACGCCACGCTTGGATCAGTCGCATTGTAGGCGATGTTTGCGACCTTGGCATCGGCAAGCCACAGGAACGCGTCTTCGTATGTGCGCCGCCTGGCATTCCTTCCAAGAGACGCAAGGGAGAACTTCTTTTCCTTCTTTGCAAGCTGGCCGGGAATGCCGTCGAAAACACGCCTGACCTTCGCCGCGCCAGTCTTGGCGAACTTGGCTATGTCATCGCGGTAGAGTTTCAGAATCGAGCGTTTTACAATGTCCGCTTCGCCGAAGTTGCGCGTCTCGCGGTACTTTTTCACGACGCCTGGCATGCCTCCGACCATGAGGTATTCCCGAAAACGATGCATGACCGTGTCGTGGAAACTGCACCCCATCGGACGCCGTTCGTCATACATGCGCCTAACGAGCGGGAACGTCACCTTGTCGCCCATGGCCCACAAGAACTCCTCGAAGTCCATTGGATACATGCCAACGGCCTCCTCCTCGGATGGTATCGTGATACCCTTCACGTTCATCTTGATCGAGATTAGCGAGCCAGTCTCGATGTAGTCATACCTTCTGTCGGCCACAAGCGCCTTGATTAGCTCCCTTGCCTGCGGACACCTCTGCACCTCATCGAACACTATCAGTGTATTCCGCTCATGCAACTCCACATTGTACGCAAGGCTGATTTCAGTAAAGAGGATGTTCAGATCGTCAGGATGCTCGAGAATCGCCGACACAACCTTGCGATTCGGTTTCATGAAGTCGATCACGACAACAGATTTGTACTCGCGTCTGCCAAACTCCTCCACGACAGTACTTTTGCCGACGCGACGCGCACCCTCAATCAAGAGCGCCGTCTCGCCATGCGAACGTCTTTTCCATTCGAGCAACTTATCGTATATCTTGCGCCTAAAAAGCATGTTTCCTCCTTTTTGGCCGCATTATACCATTTTTTTCACAGGGGAATCAAGTACCATATACACGTTTTTAAGCATTACGCAGGCAGGTGTTTGACACGTTTTTAAGCACATATGAAAGCAGGTTTCGACACATTTTTTAGATGTATGAAATACTGTCATCACGTTTCGGTGGGTCAGGAAACAACGTGCCATCACGTTTCGGCGGGTTTCAGATGACCTTCCGCTGGTGTCAGGCGAGAACTCCTGCCATATCTTCTCAAAGTTGTCGTCCGCTTCGACAGGCGAGCATCAGATCAATGGCCTCTTTGATTGCATACAGAAGTTCGCGCATCCTGTGTGTGCTTGCGAGAAAACCACCCCTGTATTTTTTGCATTTCTCCATGTCAAAGTGAACGAGTTCCCATAGAGTGCACACCCCGATGTTATTAAGCATGTTTTTTACCCTAACAGGCGTTCCCTCCAGTTCCCAAACCGACAGATTCTTGACCGGATCGGGAATTGAAGCTTCATCAAGAGTCTTAGCCGCCTGCAAGAGCTCGGCAATCTTCGCGGCGCAAGCCGCTATTTCTTCCGCCTTATCTGCTGAAATTGGAATCCTCATTTCACCCCTCTCGTCTAAATTTCACCCATCTCTCTCAAGTATTTCCATATTGCTTCTAGGCAAAGGTCAACAGTCTCTCTATCTCCATCAATAACATACGCTCTTTCCAGGAACTTTAACACGTCAGGATGTTTTCTGAATACCTTTCGGCGTTCAACATCCTCATCTACCATGAAATTTCCATCGAATATCTCAAGCGAAATTCTGATGAAATCTTCTACTGTTTTATTCGGTTCCATTTTCTTCTCCTATTCATACCAATCGTACGGCAATTCGTTTTCTGCCTGTTGCAAACACAAGGTTCTATTCTCTTCCCGCCCTTGCTACGTCACGATTGCGGAGAGAGGAATCGAAACAATCAGCATAGCAACACTTATTCCACCCTCTTCCCCAGATGTATCGCGATGGTTGTTGCTATGAAGCCGGATGGAATGGCGTAGGGGTCGCATTCGCGGTCGGAGGCGTCCATGAGCCGAACGGAAGAGACCTCGTAGCGCATCTGCCTGGGCGGCTTGCCCGGATGCCCGTAGCCGCGCTGGAACTTTACCGTCTTGATGCCGATAGAGAGCGAGAGGTTGCGCGGCGTGAGGTCGCGGTACTCAGTCGTCTTGCGCCCCGCCTCGATTGCGTCGTAATACTCGCCCTTCAGCACAAAATACCCCTCGCCCGACTTCGACCGAATCGCACCTGACTTAATACCGTCGGCTATGTATTTCATTATCTGCGCAGGAGTCAATTCTCCGTCGGCAGGCACATCTGAATCATCATCATCTTCGTCATCCGCACCATTTGCCGTTATCGCTTCAATCTTGTATTTATATTTCCCATCTCCAGGATTGCACTCTGCAACGTCGTGCTGGTTGAAAAGAACGTAGTAACATTTAGCATCATCATTTATGTCTATGCCGCTGCAATCAGTCAGTTGCCCGAATTCCAAGTCATAACCTTCATCCAATATGTCAAGCGCATGAAACAGATCGTTTGCAAAGCCACGCACAACGCTCCGACTTTCCGTCATCGGAATCGAGACTTCTGCGCAGTATGGATTCACCATCTCAACATGGAACTTGCCGATGCCATGCTTCGCAAGCATCTCGGCGAACACCTTGTTCTCCCTCGACCAGTCAACCCTCGTACACTTCCCGAGATACTGCGGCGCTGATGTTTTCTGTTGTTTCATTGGCATGACAAGCTTCTTCTCCAAAATTTGTTTTTCATTCCCATTATCAGCAAGAACAGCATAACTATGAGAATACTGACCCTCTGCAACTTTAAATGTTTTCACATAACACAATTCCCGCCCAATCATATGTGAAATATCATCTATCAGGTCTGTTGATGGTGCGGGTGGGGTGTCCCATGTGCCAACTTCATCTATTATAAGGCCAATACCTATCGGCAAGCCACTTATAAAATCGGGCCTCTCATTCTCCTGAACCCAAATATGACCAACCTCATACTTTTTGTGCAGCTTCTCTGCTCCTCGACTTTTAAGTCCATATAAACATTCACTGATCCTACTATGCTCTTTGCCTCCCATTGCTATTCGTCTCTGCACTTCATGCGAATTTAAGTTAAGAATTTTTGGTTTCTGCTGTTCTTGTTGATTATTGACAAACTCTTCCGTTGCAAAGAACTTCTCGTTGCAATAAGAACATTTCACTTTCCATCCAATCGCATGACCCGGCAACTCAAGTTCCTCGTTGCAGTTCGGACAATGTATAACCATGGATTTAGATTCCAATTGCTTAATGCTTGAATCAGATGACTTTTTGAGCATGCCATTCAACATTGTCATGTACCGCGTTTTTTCGGGCTCAGGCATGACTTTTACAAGATATTCCAAGTCTTCACGTTCCAATGTCGCATCTATCTCATCACGAAGGTTGTTTATCTGCACACGATCTTCTTCGGTCAGTATGCTCTTGTAATACATCTCATAGAAATAAACGGCTATGCGCTCCATCGCATATGCAGGTGCTTCAAAGAGAATACGTTGCCACCGTTCGCCATTAGTCTTGTTGCCTGTAAAGGCTTCGATTGCCGCACTAATCTTGTCTTTTAACAATGACATAGCTCTCCTTTTACACTTTCTGCAATCTCTTTCAGCCTACCTTGCCGACGTCGCGCTTCGCGGTCTCCACGAACTTTGCCGTGGCGACTTTGAATGTCATTGCCGCGTCCTCACGTGAACAGTCCAACCTCTTTGGTCTTGCCATATCGTTTCTTCTTTACCTCAACGACTAAACATCCGTTTGAAGAAGCCAAAGATGCCACCGCCGCTTGACGACTTGCCGCTGCGAGGAACGGAACGGCCTTTGAGACGGCCCTGAGCGTCGTAGGAATATCCACGACTGTCGCGGCGTCCCATGAGATGTCCCTGCGCATCGTAGAAATATCCGCGACTGTCGCGACGACCCTTGAGACGACCCTGAGCGTCGTAGAAATAACCTCGCTTGTCGTGGCGTCCCTTAAGATGTCCCTGAGCGTCGTGGTACGTGCCGGTCGTGTAGTCTCGCCAGCCCTTGTAGTGGCCTTGTGCGTCGTAGTACTTGGCGATATTCCCCTCGCGCACTTTGTAGCCGCGATACGAGCCGTCTCGTCCAAAGTGTTCGTAGCTGTAGTTCTTCATGCCACCACGACCTCCTTGCCTTGTTAGCTGAATTCAGCGCGCGAGAAGCCCAGCGAGTTTGCGTTTTCAGACACCGTCCGTACAAGCGCCGGGGGAATCGGGTTGACGCTTGTAGCATCGATGTCGAGCTGCACCGACAGTCGAAGGCCCTTGCCTGACATGTGCACCAGCATCTCATCGAGAATCTTATGAAGTTCCCCCGTGTTTTCCGACAGATCCATGCTGACACTTCCAACAAACCTCCGCTTCGCCGAAGTCGGGAGCGGCTGCGGGTCAATGACATCCGGTGGTTCAGGCGTATCTACCAGGCCGTCCCCGTCTCCATTTGGCGTGGGCGTATTGCCGGTGCCGTCTGGCTCGCCTGGTTCACCACTCCCGTCCGGTTCGTCTTCTTCGTCCGGTTCATCAGGTTCTGCCGCAAGTCTGCTTTTGTACGCATCGGCCGCTTCGCTCTGTATAAGAAGCTCGGCTTCTGACGTGCCCGTCATGCCGGGCGATGTTCCGTACGCGAAATCAACGTACGAGCCGTCGTCGTTCTTCCCCCTTGCATAGCCGAACATCGCTGCCGTCGCGCCTTCGGCCACCGTTGTGCAGAACGCGTCCGCCGTCACGATTCTCGGGAAGTTGTAGAAGGACGCCATGTCCTGCCACAGCCTCTTCGTCGAAATCTCCGTCACGCCGTTCTTGAAATACAGGCTTTCCAGCACAGACTTCATGAACATCGGAGCCCACCTTTTCACGATGTCCTCGTTCTGCTCCAGCGTCCGCACAGCGACGTCGCCCAGCGTCTCGGAAGCCGCGACCTGCATCCTCCGCACCTCGAAGCCGACGTCGTTCGCGCCCTGGAGAACAGGAACTATCAGATAGCGGAAACCCTCTGCGACAATTCCCGACAGCAGCCGTTCGCTCTGCCGCTCCTGCGCCTCGACCTGCCCGCGCTCCTGGATGGTGGCGTTGATGGCGCCTGTTCCGATGCCGTCGCGCACTTCGCGCCAGGCGAGGACCGTGCGGCACATGTCGTCAATGCGTCCGAGCATGTTCACGTCCGCCGCGATGAAGACGAGCCTGTTTTTGCGGAGGCGCGGCGTTGCGCCGTTCATGTCGAGATAGCGCTTCGCAACATCTAGCGTACGCCCCTCCGTCGCGTGCGAATAGGCGCTGTTCAGCGGGAGGACCACGACGCTTATGCCGTCCATGATGCTGTCCGGCACGTTGCGGTGGTCGTCGAACACGTAGAGCCCTGCGACGCACGAAGGCGAGCCCCAGCGTTCCTTCAATACGGTAACAAGGTAGTCTTTGACCGTGGACTGCTTGACGCGCGCCTTGTATTCCGCCATCGTCCGGCTGAGGTTCGGCCGAGTGTCGTACCAGTACCGCTCGTTCTGGCAGAAAAGGTACTGGAGCCTTTCGCGCATCTTCCTGATTGCGTCGCAGTAGAACGACAGCTCCTGACCGGGCAATGCGCAGCCAAGGAGAATCTGCTTTTCGGCGATACCCCTCACAGTCTGCGCCGAGCTGGAGGCCGCGCTTCCTACGAATATCGCCCGTGCCACCCTGACGGAAGCCTGTATCGCGCCCAGCCGCGCGTCGGCCTTGTCGATCTGCGCGGGTTTGGATTCCGGCCCGTCAATCTCCAGCCCGAGAATGGCGCTCCACCCGTTCGGCAGAAACTGCGTCGTCTTGTTCGCGATGGCCGTGTCGCAGAGCGGGATCGACGCGGGAAGGATCAACGGCTCGTCCGTCTTGTCCGTCCAAAGCCTGTTGACCACGAGCGCCATGTACTGCAGGACGCCACGTGTCTTCTGGAAGTTCGGCAGCGTGGACCAGTCCTCGTAGAGCCGCGTGAAGACTTCCGGGTGTATCGGATAGCACTTGCGCATGAGTTCGCTCCATGTGCCGTCCTGAATCGTCGTCGGCAGAGAGTCGCGCTTCTCGTGATAGTAGTCGGCGAACGTCCGGCACGTCTCCTCGACCGCGGACTCGTCCTCTATCTTCTCGAAGAGCCGCCTCTTGACGATCTCGAAGCCTTCCTCCGCCGACACCGGGCGCCAGATGGCGTTGACGCGCCCGAACGTCTTCTCCAGCGTCTCAAGCGCAAGCCGTCCGACCGTTCCCGCCGCCTCGGTATCGGAGCTCGGCAGCGATACAAGAAGTATCGCCTGTTTCGCACCCTTTACCGCCTCTGATAGCGCTTGGGCGAACGAGATGTTGCTTTCATACGTTCCGCCAGAGAGACGTTCTGTCGTATTGAACTGGCGGTAGTAGCAAACAAGTTCGTCCATGAGAATGACGCATGGACCCGCCTCCTTCAGAAGCCCTTCCAGTATAACCTTGCCGGGTGACGTTCCCGCCGCGTCGCTTTCCGCGACCATGGCATATCCCTTCTCGCCCATAAGCTGCCAGGCAAGATGCCCCCAAAGCGTCCTTATCGTGAGCCCGCCGCTCTTCATCGGCTGGTTTGGCGCAAGCGCATTACCGTCTATCACGGCCACCTTCGCCTTCGGGATGTCATCGACGCGGGCAGACTTCAAGACATCGGCTATGCCGGGCAGATTGGCGCTCTTCCCCTCGTACTTTGCAAGATGATAGACCGCGAGCAAGGTGTGCGTCTTGCCTCCGCCAAAGTTCGTCTTGAGCTCCATCACTGGCTCGCTGCCAAGGCCATTGAGCCGCTTCGCCACCGTGACGAGGAGCTGCTTCATACCCTCCGTCACGTATGTCCGCGCATAGAAGCTCTCGGCGTCCTGGTATTCGGCGGCCGCCGTTCCGTTCGCGACACGAGATATGTCCGCCGCGAAATCGCTCTGCTGAAACGTTCCCTCAAGTACGTCCTTGTGCGGACGCGCAACCTCTCTCCATGGTTTCATTGTGTCTGTCTCCTTGTTAAATCCCCAGTTCTCCCTGCCGTATTACCGGCTTGGCGTTGGCGATGCTGTAGGCGAGGATGTCGCTCCAGGCCGTGGCAAGCTCGTTGTAGGCGCGTGCGTCGTCCGCAAGCCCCTTGCGTTCGCAGATGGTGTAGAGGAGGTACGCAAGCTGCCGCGCCGCCTCGCCCTGCTCTGGCACGAGCGCAAGGAAATCGCCCGCCGCGCCAGTGCCGTGACGCTGGTGGATGCGCACAAGATGGTGGCACACTTCCCATACAGGACGATGGTCGTCCTTTCTCGGATCATAGTCCTCCGGATAATCCTGCCAGTGAACAAGAGCCGTCTTGCCGCCGGCGGACTTCAATACGCCCGCATCGACTACGCCAGGAACGGACACGCCCTTCGCTCGCGCCAGCACATCCGCCTCGCCGCTCGGTCCCTCGTTCCATTTATACTGCCTGAACCAGTCGCGGCAGAACCGCGTCTCGGCGTCGAAGTCTTCACTGCATCCATCGTCGCTGTCGTCGCTCTGGTCAAGGAACTTGTTGATCTCGACAATCGCGTCGTGGACGCTCATGCGCGATCCGTCGGCATTGAGAACGGCCTTGTACTTCGAGTAGATTTCCATACCAGGCCCTATCGCCGACTGCGACATATCAACAGGCGCGACAGGCACTTCCTCGCCCGTTCCGCCCATCATGTCTTCAATCGCGGCAGGCAGCTTCGCCTTCAGCTCGCGCAAGAAATCACGCCGCGTAATCTCAATGGCATCTTCGGAACGCCTGCGGCAGACGAGGACAATGGATGAGGCAAGGGCATTAGTGCCATTTCCAATCATTCGGTTAGCCAATTCCGTTCGCATGGGCCAAGTACCAGTAATCGAAAAACCAGCGACAATCACCGCCTCCAAGAATGACTCCCACCCTGTATTTGCCGTTCCTTCTATCGCTGTTTCCGACTGCTTAAATGCATAGTAAATCGTGACAGGGAACGAAGGAAGAGACAACGTTGCAATATTATGCATTGCTGTCGTCATGCCATCCATGAAAAACCGCTCTGCTACTTCTTTGCCACCGTGTCTATACGGCGTAGCAACCAATTCTTCTGCCTTAGGAACCGCCATCGTTGAAAACAACTCGGGATAAATGTTCTTCAGCCCACGACGCATCCAGACATACAAATAGTCCGACAAATCTGAGTATGCAATATTATCATAATAAGGTGGATCTGTTGAAACAAGTTTGCCGTTTGATACCGATTGCGTTTGCGCATCGGCCTGAATTGAATTGCCGCTGGATTTTGACGGGAAAAATGAAATTGCTTCGTATTCCCATTCATTCATTGAAAGATAATTACCTGTAGACTCGCAAAAAGGATTTGACTCCACATAATCCCATGTCATCGGAATAGCTTGACGCCCAAATGTATTTCTAATGAGTTCTTTTGAACTATGCCAAGTGCAAACACTTGACCAATAATCAGCACACTTATCAACGGTAAACATCAAATACACCGCAATCGCATTTGCGTATTCCTCGTCACCGCAATCGGCTATCACCTTCTGCCGCGCTTCCTGAACCAAGTCAGAAAAGGTATTCAGCGCGACAAGCTGCCGGTCCGTGAAAAGCTTGTACCAAGAATCCAAACCATACGGAACGCAAGTACCACCTGTCAAATGGCGAGGAACACCTCCTTCTGGCCGCCATGACGGTTGAAGGCCTTTTATGATTTCAACATGAGAATCAATTGGCGAAATGTAAACTCTCCGGCGCAGCCCTTCACACACAATCGCCATCAAGCGACTTCCCATCCGCCCAGCCTGACCTTCGGCCTTGATATAGTCGCCTTCTATAACTGCATTTGTAAGCAAGCAGTTGAAATTTGCTGACCGCCCCTCACTCTTGGTCCCCTTCTCCGCCCCTTTCGGCGGCGTTCCGACTCGTACCTCGAAATGCCACTTGTCGCCTTCTACAATTGGCTCTACCCACGCCTCCTTGCCTTTCTTCGACGAAAGGATGAAACTCGAAACGAGCGGAACGTCGACATGTGAGAACATCGGATTGGGGCTTTTCACAGTCCGCGCCCAAAGCCACGCAATGACAGTAAGCTTCTGTCCGACATACGGCTTGAGGTCTGGACGACTCTTCGCCATCTCCGCCGTAATCTCGACTTGCGGATAAAGATGACCGATGCGCTTCTTCGCCTCCTCGCGCATCCAATAGCCATACCTCCTCACATCCTCGGCAAGCCCAGTCGCCCCTTTCCACAAACCTTCCGCACCCTCAAAATCCTCTTCTTTCTCTGCGGGAGGGATCGGTCCAACCGGCTTCCTCCCCGCGAACTTCGGCGGTATCTCTATCATCGCCTTGTTGATCATCACGGCGACGGGGTTCAAATCGCTCGCATAGCTCTCAAGCCCCAACCTCTGCGCCTCAAGCGGCAATGCTCCGCCGCCCGCGAAAGGATCGTGGAACGCTGGCAGCTTCTCAGGGTCGAAACCCGGCTCGCCCTCATTCATATTGCATGTTTCGCGCCACGACTCCCAAATCTTCTCTCGCGCCTTCTTCAGAACTTCCTCGTTGTTCGTGTTCTCCCACTTGACCAGCTCTTCGATTATCTTGAAAAGCCGGTTGCGCTCCTTCGTCGCGGCGCTTCGCTGCTGAGGCGTGGGGTTCTCGCCGTATTTCTCCAACGGATCGTTCACCATCTGCGAAAAGATCACTGCGCGCGCCGCAGCCAACGGACGCCGCGCCCACCAGAGATGCAGCGTCGACGGGTGTCCGTGATGGATCGACTTCTCCCTTGCACACGCCTCGTTGATCGCCTTAAGCGGCAGCGCAACCTCAATCAACTTCTTTGGTGCTTTCATTCTTCAGATACCTCTCTTCTCTGCGTCTCCTATGAGATATTCACACGGCAAACACCGGCGGCTCTCCATTTCTTATCGCCTCTATGAACACACTTAGCGGACACGACGGCAGGTTCTTCAGGCTCACCGAATACACGAGTTTCGTGATTCCGCTCGGGAAGCGTCCGTCGGGAAACTGCGCCGGCGTTATGCGAGGGAACGTCTCGTTTATCTCGAAGACGAGCGGTTCCGAGACAAGATGGTACGGGCGCACCCACGAGAAGTCGCCCTCGACGAATCCGCATTGCGCGATCTTCGGCATGATCTTGGTGCGCACGCTGCCAAGCGCCGCGACGCACGATTCAAGCGTTAGGTCGCCGGAAGCCTCCATCGGACAATAGACAAGATAGAGCGGCTTTTGCCCAGTCTGGCTCAACTGGTTCTCGCTCGAAATGACGAGCTCCGCCTTCTTCGCGTCCGGGTCGCCGTGGAGATGCGCCTTGCATTCAAGGGAGAACTCCGGCAGCTCGAAGTCGTGGATTGCCGCGTCTGGTCCGCGATACTGGTTCTCGACGTCGGTCATAAGTCCGGCGTCGCATAGCCTGCCCGCGATGAATAGCTCGGCGATTGCAGGATACGGGCGAACGTCGGATATCTTGTCGCCGGACATGGCGATCACCTTCTCGGCCCAGCTCCAGGGATCGGCTATGATTTCCTCTCGCGCTCCGTTGTCCGTCCGCACGAAATTGAGGATGCGGCTCGCGAACTCTTCCTCGCACACTGGGTCGGAGATGTCCGTTTCAGACGTGTCGATGGTCAGAGCGAGCCAGTTCCCGGCGACACGCGGCAGAGCGTCATCGCCGTCGAGCGAATAGCTGCGCCCTGGATGGACGTTGTGGATTTTCAGAAGCGTGTCGCCGGTCGGAATCGCCGCGCCCATCCGCTCGCCGCTGCGGAAAAAGACGAATCCACCGCAGTCGAACGACTCGCCAGGCCGAATAGTCTTCGCGCGATAGAGTATCGACTGCTTCTTCTGCATGTATTCCTGCGCGTCCATGATCGCGTCCATGTTCCGACCTCCCCGTTACAGCACGAACATTGTGAAGCCGCTTCTGCCTATTCCAAGCGCTGGCAGACTGGCGGGCGCGAACGCGGCGTTCAGTTCCTTGCGCGACTTCGGGCTGAACAGACCTTCAAGCTTCGGGTTCTCAGCCAGGACCTGTTCGGCCAGCTCCTCAATGTCGCGTGATTTCGGCTGCCGCGCGTCTTTGAGGATGTCGGCCGCCTTCTCGCGAACGAAAGCATGTATCTTCTCGACGGGGTCGCTCGCCCAGTCGGTGTGGTAATATGCGTCTTTGCCAGGCACTTTGGCGTATTTCACGCCGTCGGGCGGGTTTGCTATGTTGCGAGCAAAGAACTCCGGCTTGCAATTCGGCAAGTCATCGTTCAGCACGGCATCCTTCAATTTGGAAACGGCCATGGGGAATCCGTTGACGCGCAACCGCTCCGCAACCACATCCCAAAACTGCTGCGCCAGAGGTGCCTGTGACACGGGATCCATGCCAATCGAAACTATGCTCATGTTGTCGGGCGAATGGTCGGGCCAGTAGAACGAAGGAACGATGATCGGGCAATCGCCGGCGTCAACCTCCTTGGGCGGCGTGACGAGGTATATCTGCATTATCGGATTCGTCACCCCTGCAATGTCATAAACCTTCTCGCGGTAGGAGATTGCCGAACGGTTTCCGACAGATTCGCCAAGGCAGTCTATAAGACCTCGCGGCACCACCTTGTCTGGATTTCTCTCTACATCATCAACAAGTGCAAGAATCTTATCCTCCAATGACTTGCCGGCATAAGGTACAAGCGCGTTTGCGATGACGGCGGGCATATTGCCGCCGTTGTTTTTCATCTTGCGCTTGATTGCGGCCACGACGTCAGCAACACCCTCTTCAAGCATCTCCGCGTCAGCTCTGTTCAAGTCGCGCGTCTCGATCATCGCGTAGAACGCCATGTCGGTTCGTACGCTTCCGTAGCCAATGACACCATCGACAATCTTGGCAGACTCGGGATTGCCGGCGTGGATGTCGCGATCTACGCCAATCGGATAGCTGTCTTTCCAGAGGCGATCCGGTTCGCCGATTACGACATTCCACTTCATGTCTTCATCGCCGCACGGAACAGTTCGGTCGATTTCCATCACCATGGCGCGCAAGGAAAGCCTTGTCGCCTCCGGGCAGTGCGGCATCATGTCGGCGATGTACTGCTTGACGATGTCCTTCTTTACGTCAAGCCAGACCGGCATATGGCCGTACTTGTAGCGCGTAGTTGGGAAGTATGTCTGCTGCCCGAGGCTGCGGACAAAGTCCTTGGTAATGGAATATGCCGCCTCAATGTCAGGATGCACGGCAGAAACTGCGTTCGTCGTTGTCAACGCGCCGAGCCGTCCGGTGTATGCAACCTGGGCGCGAGCGCGGCCTGAGAGCTTGCGACCCCAGCTGTATATCTGCTGGTAGTGTTCAGGGTCTTTTGGCGAGTAGCCTTCGTCGAAATTCACTTTCATCTTCTCGTGCATCGCGCCCTCGATGAAGGCCGTGCGCTTCATCTCCTTGACGGTCTCCTCGGTCATGAAGAGACGCGGCAGAAGTTCGTAGTCCTTGCGGTAGCCGAACCACCGCCCCATCTGCGTAAGCGTATCGACTGCGACGGACTTCCTGACGCGGTCGAAATAGCTGACCGTAAGACCCGCAAGGGTAAGCCCTCTGCCTATCGTATTGCCACCGATTACAAACCAGAGGTGGTCGTCGCGGAGCGAGTTTCTGTAATCGCCTGTCTGGTTGTAGCGATCGGCCTCTTCCTTTGACGTGCGGGAAGGTTCTGCATCCTCTTCTTCCTCTCCGCGCGGCCCGTTCTTGGAGTTGATTACGCTGACGTGTACGCGGTTGTCGTCCCATCCGTCGAGAAAGTATCTTACATCGGCTTCTATGTCGCCCCAATATGGATAGTCCTCAACAGCTCCGTATTTCTCGTTTTCGTCGGAATTGAACGCTTCGTTGAACATCTCCTTTGTGTACTGCGCCGTCATATATTCCCAGGTAAGGCGACATTCTTCAAGGAACGCGTTTCTTGATTCTTGGGGTTCGCACTTGACGCGAATGTAAGCCCTGACGTAGTCGCGCATGGTAAAGTGGGAGTCTGTTATCGACGATATGTTCGCCATCATCGTCGTCCACCTGTAATCAAGCTTGCGCGTCAGTTTGTCTCGCTTCTCGGCAGAGAGTGCCTGGTCGTTGAGAGCCCTGAGCCTGAAATGGCGTCGTGCGCCAGCCGTGCAGAAAGCCCATGCGATAGCGCGCGTCATAGAGGACCACGAGCCGTCATAGTTCGGGTCATCGCAGGTTATGCGGAGATTGTCGTCAATGCCGACGTGCAGCACGGTTCTCAGCTTTGCGTCCCTGATTCCCTGAATCGGGTGGAGCGCAAACCGCTGGTCTTCTTCAGCGATCTCGTCCACGATGTTCATGTTCGGCGGAATCACCGGATCGTGGTCATAGTCGCGGCCGAATATCTTGTCGAGGCCGAAGTACTGCGATGAGGTTGTAAGTGATTTTATGAAATCGGCATAGAGCGGACTCTGTCCCGGACGCTCATTCAGGATGTTCGCGTATGGCGTCGCCGTATATGCTATGTATGCAATGCGCTCAAACGGGAAAGCGTAATCGTCGGCATCCGATCCGGGGGCGCGGTCGATTAGTTCGCAGAGACGCCCGTTTATGGCGCTGCGTTCCTGTGCGACGTCAAGAAGCGTGTTGAGGAACTTGAAGAAGGTTCCAATGGGCTCCTTTCCCCTCCCGCCGCAGAAGTAGTTCCTTATGTCCTTTTCAACGTCAATGATTTCGCCGCGTTCGTCTTGATGCTCCTGAAGGTCTAGAAGCTTCCGCATCCTGTGGTCGGAGAGGATTTCATTCAGGCGTTCTCCAGCAGTATAACCGCCGGCCCTTAGTTTTCTCTTGAGTTCCGCTATGTATTCTGCGACTTTGCATCCGGGATCCTGCTCCGCCTCGGTCTGTTTGTCGACGATTGTGTCTTGAATGTCCACCATCCAGTCGGCAAGGTTTGAATAACCGTTTTCGTCCTCGCGTATGGAATCGACAAGATCGTCGATTTCGCTCTCGGAAAGTTGATTCGCCCTACCGGCATTCGAGTCGGGCGTCGCATTGTCGGACTCGTCGTCAACGACGAGAATCCGCATCTTCCGAACAACAGCATCGTCAAGTGAATGAAGCCACTCAAGAACCCGCTCAAGATTCGTCTTCTGCTTCATCACGACACCCCAGTAGAATACTGAATTGGTGTCGTCCATGATGGAACTGGGGCGTGTAACGTCTCTCCCCCTTCCGCTCCTGAAGTTGAGAAATACCGCAGCGTTGGCCTCTGACTTCTTGAAGTCCTCTTCGATACGGCTTTGCGTCTGGTCGCGAAGGAGTGTATTCGGACTTGTAAGAACGATGACGACATTCCATCCCTCGTCAACGGCCTTGAGCATAAGGCCAATGTAGTTTCGCGTCTTGCCGGACTGCACGCGCCCGACGACAAGCCCATTCACTCGCTGTTCGTTTGCCTCGTGCTCTGAAAGGAGTTTGTTCGTTCTCTCCATTATGGACTCAACGTCTGCCTTTGTGCGTGGGTCGCCGTTTTTGCCTAACGTAGCCAGGTAGTTTTCGAAATAGGCTCGCTCACGCACTGGCTGCGACACAACTGGTGGAGGTGGATATGGCAACGTCAGCTGCATGTGGTTCAAATGGCCGACGAACATCTGGCTTATTGCGTCGCCATACTGAATCTGCGTCAGAGTAATATCATCCAGGGGAACGAGAGGATTGTCTGCGGTGAATCCACCGAAGCCTGCGCCAGCTGCGGCCTTGGCTTCTACATCACGAAGATAGTCGTGATAATCCAAAGCCGACTCGAAATCAGCTTGTATCGCGCCGTCCATCCGCTTCACATTGATGTAGAAGCCCAGTGAACGAAGCATATCTATATTTTCATACATAACCGACACCTTTCACGTTGTATAGCACTGTATTGACGTTGTGAACACACTTTTGGTTTCCTTCTTTCCTTCGCCACTGTTACCACCACTCCTTCGAGTACTTGCCGATGCCGAGGAGGTACTGCAGGTCTTCGCGGCGGCGGGTGCTCACTTCGTCGAAGAGGCCGTCGCCGCTGCCGCCGCCGTCAACCACGTAGACAGGTCCAGCGACGGGCGCGAACGCATGACGTATCCCCACCACCGCCTCACCAGCCGTCTCTTTCTCGATTTCCATCTTTCCCAAACTCCTTCCCTGCACAATCGTTTAATGGCAACGGGGGCTTCTAGTAATGTCAATGTTGTATAGCCCTGTTACCAGTTCTCCTTGGCGTAGGGGCCGGTGCCGAGGAGGAACTGGATATCCTCTCGCCTCGCCGTGCTTACTTCGTCGAAGAGGCCTCCGCCGCCGTAGTCGCTGTGCCCTCCACTGAGCGTTGCACAGTCTTTGCACATCGTCACAATCGACGCCATCCACGCTATCGCAAGCTGGCAGATGAACAGTATCGGGAATGTGATGGGCAGCATTAGCATCCACAACACGATCTCTACCGGCGACTTCGGGCCGCTTATGAAAAACCGAAAGAAGCCCTTAAACACATCGCCTACGCCTGAGAACGAACGCTCCCCATCTTTACGCTCCCTGTATCCATCTCCGACGAGAATTTTCTTTTTCTGCTTGGGAGAATAGGCGTAGACCAAAATCCCCTTGTCCATCAAGTCCTTGACCTTCTCCTCCGACAGCCCAAGCCGGTATCCGGCCGCCCATGGACTTTCGTGGGTCAAAAGTCTCGAAAAATCAGTTCTGGGCATTCTCAGCCGTGTCTTCATGCTCCCTCCCGCCTTGCCTACGCGTACTTTCCGGTCCCTGTGATGAATTGGTAGTCGTCCCTTCGCCGGCAGCTTACTTCGTCGAAGAAGCCGTCGCCGCTTCCTCCGCCGTCGACGATAACGATGTTTCCGGTCATCGCGCCAACGAAAACCTCAAGACAACCAATGATGAACTGGCATACCATCCATATCGGAAAAGTTATCGGAAAAAGCAATCCCCAAAGCAGCCCTCCCACTTTGGTAGATGGTCCACATGCAAAAAATCGCAAAAAGGCCTTCACCCCCGGATGGACAAGGGGTCTGTTTTCCGACTTAGATTCATCTGCCATGACTATACCTTCACACCTTTCTTTTGCCGCTGTTGTTACTGGAGGGTGCGTCGGCGACAAAAATAAGAGCGGCGCACTCTCAATATTCTGTCTCATCTGAGGCGCCGCTAAGAGCCTTTGTGGAAACCGAATAGAAAGTGCGCCGCGTGGATGCCACGCGACGCACAGTCGTATTTCGCTTCCACAGTTAGATTAGCGGTCTTTCAGATGAAGCTACTATACGCTGTTGCGTACGCGCTGGGGTCCCTTGTAGGATTCCCCGGCCCCTCGGTCCGCCGCCCATTGTCGGCACGGTTTCCACGAGGTTCTGGCCTTTCGGCCCGGTGGCGGAGTGTGCAGGCATCCCGCCGTTGTAAAAGATCATTCGTCGCTTGGAAGCGATATAGCCGCTATCCCTGCAACTCAACGGCTACAATGTTTGATTTTAAGACGTTTCCCCGCCTCGTCATCAACGGTTGGTATTGTAACACATATTCCATAAATTGGCAATGGGGGGGGGGGGCTAGTGAGTGTGATATTGGAGCTGATATACTCAAGCGCCTTGCGCATGATTGGACTCGACGCCGCTATGACGTCTGTCGAGGCGCGAATCGTTATGTGCACGGGAGGATCGGAATCGGGCGGCTTGGCACGGGCGCGCCATCAGGCGGTCGTCAGCACCCCGGGAGAGGTGCCGATGCTCGCTATGAGAATTTTACGCCTTGCCAATGTCATGCCAGCACCTCCCAATGGCCGCCTCTTGAGGGTCCTACATGGCGGAGTTTCCCGGATTTGACAAGTGCTTTAAGATGCCATTCTACGCCTCTGACCGACAACTTCACGGCAATAGACAACTCATGGGCAGCAGCTGAAGGATTGGCGGTCAAATAGGCGATTATCTTCTCCGTACTCGACAACTTTCTCGCCCGCCTTTTCACCGAACTTTTCACCCTACTTTCCACCGAACTTTTTACCCTACTTTTTACCATAGTATTTACCATAGTTTTCACCATAGGTTTTACCATAGTCTTTCCTTCATCTGGCTCAGAGACAGGACGTTTCAGGATAACGCGGAAGTCATCTGCGTCGTCCTCTGTCCATTCGGGTGCAGGGAAAACCGGGGATAGTCCCCTGCTGGAAAGCGACTTCACTGGGGACGCCCGCTCCCCCTAGACCAACCGGCGCTAGTTTTGATGGTAATTCGGCATACAGAAAGGCACCCATCACTGGGTGCCCTTCTGTCATATTTTGCCGTTTATGCGATTTGTCGGTTACTTAACGATGATCATCATGCCCGGAGGCTCCGGTGCCCACTCAAGACGAACCGTCTTGCCGCCAATCTCTTCATCATCCTCTCTGTAGGTGAACGACTTTCCATGACGGAAAGGCATGCGCTTCCAAACGCCATTATCGAAGACCTCAAGACGATAGCCAGTGACATCCTTACCATCAATCTTCTTCTCGGGCGCGTTGAAGGTCCACTCGCCTTCAACCTTGTATGCCGTCTCTGTGTCGCCGATAATCTCCTCGACGTTCGTAACGGCCAGTTCGCCGAAGTAGCGAACCGAGTCTACGTTGCGGTTTCTGACAAGCTCCTCCTCCGTAAGCACGCGGTCGTAGTAGCGGATGCTCTTCACGATGCCGGTGAAGTCCTGGTCGCCCTGTCCGCCACCGAAGTGCAGTTTGGTAAGCAGTTGCGCTGTGGCATCCACGGTCTTGGTGTTGAGCGCGGTGCCGCTCGTCGGATAGTCCGTCCCGTCGAAGAACATCGCCTTTTTGCCGTCGATGATCGCCGTAGCGTAAGTGTAGGGAAGCTCCCTGGAGCCGTTCGTGAACCGAGGACGCGCAGATGCATTCTCGCCATAGGCATTGTCGGCCACATAGTAGAGCGAACCGTTCGCACCATAGTCCGTCGCCGTCCTGATGGCAATCGAGGAAGACTTCCAAGGGCCGTTGAACATCATGTATCCGCATGTCTCGTTTGACTGGTCGGACGCTTTGGCGTCCAGAAGCACCTGAAGCGAATAGGACGGCGCAAGCGTGAAAGGACCCGAACTGTCGAACCGAGAACCTACCGTGCTCGACGTGTTCGTAAAGGCAAAGCCGTCGGATGTCCACGCACCGGCCTTGGTCGTCTTGTTGACGCGAACAAGATTATACCGTCCGGAATCGGCAAGGTTC
>CACYQU010000028.1 GCA_902776615.1 uncultured bacterium | reverse complement strand
CATCCAGTTGCAGCCGACCGCTATTCGGCGGCGGGCAAGCTCGGCGGAGTATCCGTTCTTCATGAAGCCCTCGACAAGCGCCTTGTCGCCGGAGAAGCGCGGAAAGCCGAGTCGGTTTGCGAGCAATATCTCGACGCCGCGGCGGAAAAGTCCGCGGTCCATTCCGTCCCATACGCGGATCGTCAGGTTGCATGAGCTTTTGAGCTTGTTCGCCGCCTCGAGGATTATGTAGCTCATGCGGGAGGTCTGGTCTTTCCCGTCCGCCGAAGGTCCGCCGATCTGATAGTAGTGCGGATCGTTGAGAAGGAGACAGAAGACATAGAACTCCGCATCCTCGTTCGTGAGAATACCGGCGGCCATGTCGCGCTCGTAATAGGGGCGCAGCAGCTCGTCGAGCTGTCCGCCAGCTCCGTCGCGGTTGTAGGTGCGCGAGGCCATGTTGAAGACTGCGATCCACTGCACGGCTTCGCGGAACGTCTCTGGCTTCGCCTCCGCAATCTTGTAGCATACGCGCGCCATCTCGACGAGGTTTTCGCGGCGTTCCGGGTCATCCTCGGTCATCGCGCGGTCGTCCGCCGCTGCGGCGAGGTGACGCGTCCACGCCATCACGCCCATTATCGCCTGCTCCTCCGCATCGAGAAGTCCTATGGCATAAGAAATCTCTTCCTTTGCGCTCTTTGCGTTCTTTGCGGCTGAAAACCCAAGACGCGCCGACCTGACCTTCTCCAAAAGCCCACCCCAGCCGAGGTCAAGCCCGATCTGGTAGTCGGGCGCGAAGTGGGCGTCCTTGCCAATGCCCGTAGTGATGTCGTACTTCTTCTGGAGCGGTTCGAGATGGGAATAGTCGAACGCGAAGTTCGAGCGCGAGAGCTGGTAGCCGAGTCGCATCCTGGAGAGCATGAACATCCAGCGCCCAGCTATGGCGTCGTCGGGGTCGATGTAGCATGGGTGGTTCTCCATGAGCCAGCGGAAGTTCGCCGCCCACGAGCGAGGGCCGGACCACTGTCCGGTCGCGTCGCGCACGGGCAGATCGACCTTGAACGACTCGGGCGGCAGGACGAGGCCGTAGTCGTCCTCGTCGCGAGCGCCGAGCCTCGCCTGCTTTTCCTTGGTCTGCTCTATCTTCCGCGCAGTCAGCCGCGCCATCCTGTCTATATAGCTCATTGTACTGCTTTCCCTTGGATGAACTTCTCTTGGCGGGTATTATGCCATAAACAGCCATTCCGCATATCCACTTATACGAAACAAATCATAGCCAATTTTCCGAAAACGACACGGTGATGGCAGATACTCGTCAACTGCCACAGCGGCGTCCATCCAGACGAGGCGACGGTGCGGAACACCCCGGTCAATTAGCAGCTTCCAAAGCCGATTGCAGCAGAGTGCGACAATACGCGTAGAGAAAATCGGAGCGGTTTTGCCGGGAGAGGGGTGAAAACGCCGTCTGAAAAGAGGCGAGGAGAGAAAAACGAAAGGGGATTTTAGATGGTCGGGGCGAGAGGATTTGAACCTCCGACATTCTGCTCCCAAAGCAGACGCACTACCAGGCTGTGCAACGCCCCGCCGAAGATTGGTGTATTATACCATAAATTTATGCGCGTTGCTGAAGATTCTGCGGCAGCTGGCGCACATTGACGTCTATCTGCCTAAACGGTATCTCGACACCGACCCTGTCGAATGCTTCCTTAACAGACTGTATGCCGGCGAAGTAGACCTTCCAAAAATCTGGCGTCTTAGCCCATGCACGGACAGTGAGCGTGACGGCACTGTCGTCCAGCGACTTGACCTCCACCATAGGCGCGGGATCTTCAAGAACCTCCGGGACGCCCTTTATCGCCTCAAGCGCGGTACTTTTGGCAAGCGAGATATTAGCACCGTACGCAATGCCGATTATGATCTCCACGCGGCGGCGGTCAAGCGCAGAGTAGTTGATTATCGGCTGACCCCACGCCGCCTTGTTGGGAATCGTGATCTTGCGGTTATCTGGCGTAGCAAGCGTAACGGCCATCATGTCAAGCGCCGTTATTGTGCCCTCATTACCAGACACGTTCACGAAATCACCGACTTTGAAAGGCTGATTTATCGCAATCATCAGTCCACTGGCAAGGCTGCCGAGAGACTCCTGAAACGCAAAGCCAAGAATAAAGCCAGTAACACCGAGACCGGCAATAATCGGCCCGATATCAACGCCTAGCTTTTCAAGGGCCATGACCGCCACAAACGCCCAGGCGACCTTCTCGGCGACGGAAGTCACAAACCGCACCACCAGCGCATACTTGCCGTTCTCGGCCTTGGCGAGGGCCCTGTGCAAAAGCTTTGAACCGTACTTTATTACGAAATATCCGACAAGCAGAATTACCGCCGCCGAGCCGATGTTTATGGAATAATGGATTAGTTGTTCTTTCATTGTTCGATTTTTCCTTCCTTAAGGTGCAATATGCGCTGATTGGAGCTACCGCGGAATTTGAGCGAGATATCCTTGAGTTCCTCTACGAAAGGCCCATCGACAAGCACATCGACAAGCGACAGAAAACGATCTGTCACTTCGGTACGCCACCGCGAGCCATCAGCCTTGAGGTCACTTTCCAGCACACATCCAGTATAAACCCAGACCGTCTTCTTTTCACCAAAGCGCGCACGCATCCGCTCCAAAAACGGCACAAGCGCACGCTGGTTCGCCGGCTCCATCGGCTCCCCTCCGAGAATCGACAGCCCCGCGATATAATCCGGAGCAAGGTTTTCGAATATCCGCGCCTCTACAGCCGTGTCAAACGGCTCGCCGCAAGAGAAATCCCACTGGTCGGGGTTGAAGCACCCCTTGCACCGGTGGGTGCAGCCCGAGACGAAAAGCGACACGCGAACGCCTTCGCCGTTCGCTATGTCGCATGTACGTATCGTCGCGTAGTTCACCTTACGAAACGTGCAGGACGCGTTCCTTGATTTCCTGCGTGCGGCCCTGATTCCAGAACTGGCTGCCGATGTATCCGCAGGTGCGGCGGGCGACGTTCAGCTTGGACTCGTCGGTGTTGCCGCACTTGGGGCATTTCCAGATGAGCTTGCCGCTCTCGTCCTTGACGATCTGTATCTCGCCGTCGTAGCCGCAGACCTGGCAATAGTCGGACTTCGTGTTCAGTTCAGCGTACATGATGTGGTCGTAGATGTACTGCATGATAGAGAGCACGGCAGGGATGTTGTCCTGCATGTTCGGCACTTCGACATAGCTGATCGCGCCGCCGGGCGAGAGTTTCTGGAACTTCGACTCGATCTCGAGTTTCTTGAACGCGTCGATCGGCTCGGTCACATGGATATGATAGGAGTTCGTGATGTAGTTCTTGTCCGTCACGCCCTTTATGATGCCGAAACGCTTCTGAAGGCACTTGGCGAACTTGTAGGTCGTGGACTCGAGCGGCGTGCCGTAGAGGGAGTAGTCGATATCTTCTGCGGCCTTCCACTTCGCGGTGTACTCGTTGAGCTTCTGCATGACCTCGAGGCCGAACGCCTCGCCTTCCGGCTCGGTGAGTTTCTTGCCGATCATCGCGTAGACGCACTCCCAAAGGCCGGCATAGCCGAGCGAAATCGTCGAATAGCCGCCAAAGAGCAGCTTGTCGATCTTCTCGCCCTTCTTGAGGCGGGCAAGTGCGCCATACTGCCAGAGGATCGGCGCCGCATCGGACGGAGTGCCTTTCAGACGCTCGTGGCGGCACTGCAACGCCTTGTGGCAAAGCTCGCAGCGCTCGCCGAAGAGCTCCCAGAACTTCGCCATGTCGCCATGAGCCGAGAGCGCTATGTCGACGAGATTGATCGTGACGACGCCCTGATTGAATCGGCCATAATACTTCGGCTTGCCTGGCTCGTAGTTGCCGGCGTTTGCGACATTGTTGAAACCGTTGCCCGAACGGTCGGGAGTAAGGAACGAGCGGCAACCCATGCAGGTATAGGTGTCGCCATGACCTACCTCTTCGCCCTTGGAGAGCTTGTACTCGCGCATCTTCTTCTCGCTGATGTAGTCGGGCACCATGCGCTTGGCGGTGCACTTCGCAGCCAGCTCGGTCAGGTACCAGTAGGGCGTACCGGCGCGGACGTTCTGCTCCTCAAGAACATAAATGAGCTTCGGGAAGGCCGGCGTCACATACACGCCCTGCTCGTTCTTCACGCCGCGGATGCGCTCGTTCAGCACCTCCTCAATAATCATCGCAAGATCCTTGCGTTCGGCTTCGCTCCTCGCCTCGCCAAGATACATGTAAACGGTTACGAAAGGCGCCTGCCCGTTTGTGGTCATTAGAGTGACAACCTGATACTGAATCGTCTGGACGCCCTTCTGTATCTCTTTGCGGACGCGCTTCTCGACTATGGCATCGAACGCCTCCTTCGACATCTCTATGCCGGCGAGAGAGCATTCCTCGGCTACTTCACCGCGGATGGCCTGGCGCGAAACCTCTACGAACGGCGCGAGGTGGGTAAGCGAGATGGACTGACCGCCATACTGGTTGGACGCAACCTGGGCAATGATCTGCGTCGCTATGTTGCAGGCGGTCGAGAAACTCTTCGGCTTCTCAATCATCGTTCCGGAGATAACCGTGCCGTTCTGCAGCATGTCCTCGAGATTCACGAGGTCGCAGTTGTGCATGTGCTGGGCATAATAGTCCATGTCATGGAAATGTATGATGCCCTCCTTGTGGGCCTGGACGATATCGGCCGGCAGCAGAAGACGCGCCGCGACATCCTTCGAAACCTCGCCCGCCATATAGTCGCGCTGAACGGCGTTGATCGTCGGGTTTTTGTTGGAGTTCTCCTGCTTGACATCCTCGTTGTTGCACTCGATGAGCGACATGATCTGCTCGTCGGTCGTGTTCGCCTTGCGCTTGAGCTCCTGCTTGTAGCGATAGACGATATACTTCTTCGCGATCTCCGTCGCGTTGAACTCCATGATCTTCGTTTCGACGACATCCTGAATCTCTTCGACCGTCATAGCGCGGTCGCGAGCCTCGCAGACGCCTGCGACTTCTTCGGCAATGAGCTTTATGCGGCCTTCGCTAAGCGCATTCTTGTAATCCACAGCCTGGCTGGCCTTGCGAATGGCGTTCTCGATCTTGGTGATGTCAAACGGAACCTCCTGTCCGCTCCGCTTGATGATCTTCATAGCTTTCATGTCGTTTCTGTTCTCTTTGTGTTGTTAAGTTGTAAATCGTTCCTATTGTGGTTTGCGGGGTATATGATACACTAAATATTGTGTCTGCGCAAGGGGGGAAATGCAAAAAGTTTTCAACAGGTTGTATACAAGAACGCCAACATACTACTACACGTAGTATCAAAGCCTTGTCAAATGGGGTTTTCTGCGGATGACATTCCCGGCAAGAATCAATATCGTGTAGAGTTCGAGCCTGCCAGCAAGCATCGCAAATGCATACCACCACTTAAGTGCGCACGGCAACGCGCCATAGTTCGCGGTCGGCCCCATCCCTCCAAACGCTGGACCAATATTGCCTACCATGCTCAACGCCACCGAAACCGACTCCAAAAGGCCAAGACCAGCAAGCGCGCCCGCAAATGCCGTCGTCAACACCAGCATCAGATAGACGAATATAAACGCTGCGACGGACGGCACGAATGTCTCGCGCCCAGGAATGCCGTTCAGTCTAATCGTCACCACCTCGTGCGGATGCAACAGTCGCCGAAACTCGTTGCTCAACTGCTTGGCGAGAATAGTCCAACGCACGACTTTGATGCCGCCAGCCGTAGAGCCACTACATCCGCCAACGAAGAATAGCGAAAAAAGGACAATCTGCACAGCAGGCCGCCAAGCCGCATAGTCTGCCGTCATGAAGCCAGTCGTGGATACAACCGACGACACCTGAAATGCGACATATCTCAACGCCGACGACACAGAGCCGAGATCAACAGCCTCAACACACGTTCCTACAGCAATGGATGCCGCTACTATGCACACAAACGCCCGAAACTCGGAATCACGGAAAAACTCCTCGGCACGCCCAGTGAGCAATCTGTAGTAAAGAGCGAAGTTTACCGACGCCACAAGCATGAAAAGCGTGCATATCCAGTCGATAGACGCACTTCCGAAGGCACCAATACTCGCATTGCGCGTGGAAAAGCCGCCAGTTCCAAGCGTTGAAAACGCATGACACACCGCGTCAAACCAGCTCATGCCGGCAATGCGCAAAAGCACTGTCTGCAACGCCGTAAGGGCAAAATATATTAGCCACAAAGCCTTTGCCGTGTCGGTGATTCGCGAAGTAACCTTGCCTTTTTCAGGTCCAGAAGTTTCGGCCTTTATGAGTCTGAATCCGCCTATCCCGAGAATCGGCATGAGCGCGACAGCCAGTGCTATTACTCCCATGCCGCCTAGCCAATGTGTTTCACACCGCCATAAGTTTATGCATTTGGGAAGCGACTCAACATCGCCAATAACGGATGCGCCCGTGGTGGAGAAGCCGCTCACGCTCTCGAAAACCGCGTCTGCAAATGAAGAAAACGCACCTGACATCCATAGTGGCACTGCACCAAAGAAACCTACTGCAACCCATGCGCTACCGACCACCGCAAACGCATTGCCGGCTTCAAGCGTCCGTTCGCCGCCGCGCGCCATTCTGCATGCGAGCGCAACAGCCCAGCTCGCCAAAAGCGGCGCGGCGAAGGAGACCGCACAACCACGTTCTCCGCAAGCAAGCGCCGTCGCAAGAGGCGGCAAGAGCGCCATCCCGACTATGGACAGCAAATATGAAAGAACGCGCAGTAGAGGAATCACCATATCCAGCCGCTCCCTATACTCCGCCACCAAAAAGACGGACTATGTCCACGTCGCCAGCCCTAAGCACAAGAACGACGTGATCGCCGGCCTGCACGACGGTCTCTCCATTCGGCATTGCGAGATCTTCCCCACCTGCGGAACGCAGCAAAAGAATGTACTCTCCACGACGCGAAATTTCCTTGAGCGCCTTGCCGACAACCTTCGCGTCCGATGCCACATCGCATTCCACGACCTCGAAACGCCCGTTGCAGACGGTATGCACCGCCGTTACGCCGCCTCCGCGCAAATGGCTCATGATCGAATCGACAACCGTCCCGCGCATCGGAACCGCGACATCTACGCCAAGCTTGCGCGCCACATCATCGAACTCCGAGCTCTCGGTGAGCGCAATCGTCTTGCCGACGCCGCGCGACTTGAGATACGACGCGATGACGAGATTGCGCTCATAGTTGTCAGATGCCGCCACCATCAAATCGAAGTCGTCAAGACCTTCGTCGCGAATGAAGTCTGTGTCCGTTATCTCTCCGCACAACGCGCGCACCCCGCGAAACTTCTCCGTCGCTGCGCGGCACAGGCGTTCGTCACCATCCACAAGAGCAATCTCGCGCCCCTTCGCACCGCCGCCGAACAACGCACCGAAAAACGACGTCTGGCGCGCGGCGAGAAGTCTTTCCACCACAAGCGACCCTATTCTGCCCGCTCCGAACACCGCCACCCGGCGCTGCGTTGCGTCGGCAGATCCCTCGACGAACTTCATAAGGCTCGGCATGTCGGCGTACGACGCAAGAACGCCCACCCTGTCCCCTGGGGAGAGCACCGTATCGCCGCTCGGAAGAAACGCCTCTTTACCCGATTCAACATAAGCGACGAGATAGCGCCATTCGGGCAGAGAGGCAAGAGTCCATAGTGGCACCCCCGCAAGCGCCCCGCCTTCGACGACAGGGACCGACGCTATACCGAAGCCGCGACCAATCGGCACTACATTGCCGATTGCGCCGTGGTTCATGGCGCGGCATATCGCTGCGGCCGCTTCTACGTCGGGATGAACCATTCTGTCCACGCCGGTTATGGCACCAGCATAATAGGCGTCATTCCTTACACGCGCAATCTTGAGCACGTTCGGATGCAACGGCGCGACGAGCGCGCACGTGACCATGTTCACCTCGTCATCCTCCGTGAGGGCAACTATCGCGCCGGCGGACGACAGCCCCACATCCTCCATCGTCTTCAGACTGTTACCGTCCGCTTGGACAACCGTACAGTCGAGCTTGTTGCGCGCATTGTGCACACGCCCGGCGTCCTTGTCCACAAGCGCGACATCATTGCCTTCAGAAACAAGCGTACGCGCCAATTGAACACCAGTGAAACCCGCTCCGACGATTATGACCTTCATGCGACGGACTCCTTCTATTCCCCGATCGGACCGTACTCCTGCGCGTCCTTGTACTGATCGGTGTCGCCAAGCTCGGCGCGCAACTCTTCAAGTCGCTTCTTCAGTTCGGCGACGCGACCGGCGTAAGCAGGGTTTCCGTATCCGTTGCACAATTCCTCCGGATCCTTCGCGAGGTCGAAGTATTCCCATTCACCGCGCTTGTAGTAGAACATCAGCTTGTCAGTGCGAGTCCGCACTCCATACCACGCGGCCGTGGCGTGCTCGCCACCCTCGACGTAATAGCGCAGGTAGCAGTCCTTGCGCCGACACGCCGGAGTCTCGCCTTCAAGACTCTTGAGAAAGCTCTCACCCTGCATCTGCGCTGGCTTCGGTGCATCGGCTATGGCGAGAAACGTAGGCGCAAAGTCGATGTTCGTAATCATGTCGTCGTTAACCGAACAGGGCTTGATCAGGCCGGGGCAACTCGCGATGAAAGGCATCTTTATGACTTCTTCCATCATGAAGCGCTTGTCGTAAAGTCCGTGGTCGCCGAGGAAGAAACCCTGGTCTGAGGTGTATACGACCAATGTGTTGTCAAGAACACACCTTTCCTTCAAGTAGGCGCGAATGTCGCCTACGGAATCATCGACGGATTGCACACAGGCGAGATAGTCCTGCATGTACCTCAGGTACGAAAGCGCCGTTTTCGCGCGCGCGTCCATACCATCGGGCCACTCGTCCACAAACTCACCGGCGGCGTTGCGCTTGCCCTCATATGTCTTGCCTTCGAACTCAAACCTTCCGCCGCCCGCGAAGTATTCAGCGAGCTTCAGATCCTCTTTGAGCCGCATGTGCTTTAGAAGCGTCATCGCGGTCGTTCTGATCGGCGAGGCGCGCCCCTTCCAGTCGTCAAAGAGAGTTTCAGGGATTGGGATGTCCTTCAACGTCATGGCGCGAAACTTCGCGCGGTATTTGTCGGACGGCAGCCAGTTGCGGTGCGGCGCCTTGTGGTGCATCATCACGAAGAACGGCTTGCCTGCCGCCAGCGCATCATCAATCACACCCTCGGTGACGCGCGTTATGTTCTCGGTCGCATACTCGCCCTTGTACTCTGTGCGGACGATCTCGCCAGCCTTCTTCTCCCAGAACCACGGATCGAAGTACACGCCCTGATTGGCGTAGATCATCCATCGGTCCCAGTCCTCGTCGCGCATCGTATCAGGCCCGCCGAGGTGCCACTTGCCGATGAACGCCGAATAATAGCCGACATCGCGCATGTAGCCGCCGACCGTCTTCTTGTCGCGAGAAATGTTGTTGAACACCGGCACACCGTTGCGATGGCTATATTCGCCTGTCAAGATGCCGCCTCGGCTTGGGGTGCATATCGGGTTGGTGCAGAAGCAGTTCGAGAACAGCATGCCACTTCGCGCCATTGCATCCAAGTGCGGCGTCTTGTTGATACGCGAGCCGTACGCGCCGATTGCATGCGCGGCATGGTCGTCGGTCATGATGTACAGTATGTTGAGTCGCCTGGCTCTTGCCGCAGCCAGCAAACTGCCTCCTCGCAAGGACGCAAAGGCTGCAGTCGCAACCGCACCTGTGATGAAACCACGTCTTGAAGCATCCATTTTGTGCAGTCCTTTCATTTTTCCTTCAAATACTAGTGCGCATTGGGCGGCGCTGCGTAAGTATCGAGATACCGCTGGGACACCTCCGCGGGGTCGCCATGCGTCGCGAACGATTCCGCCACGCGTCCGTCGCGCAGAAAATGGACCGTTTCTGCGCTCGCCGCCACGACTGGATCGTGTGTTACAAGCAGCATGGCGCAGCGCTCTGTCTCGTTGAGAGACCTCATGAGTGCGCATATCTCGCGCGCGGACTTCATGTCGAGATTGCCTGTAGGTTCGTCTGCAAGAACCACATCTGGCTTCGCAAAGAGGGCGCGCGCTATGGCGACGCGCTGGCGTTCGCCGCCGGACAGTTCGGCAGGATGGCGGTTTTCGAGTCCGCCGAGACCTAGAGATTCTATGAGTAAGGCCAGCCGCGAACGATCGATTTTGGCCCGATCGAGGCGAATCGGCATGACAATATTCTCCTCGACTGTGGACGATTCAAGCAGATTGTACGCCTGAAACACGACGCCAATATGCCGCCGACGGAACTTCGTCGCCGCGCCATCGCCCATCGCCGTGATGACTTCACCGCCTATTTCGACCTTGCCGGAATCGGCGCGCACAAGTCCGGCGGCGACATTCAAGAAAGTCGACTTGCCGCTCCCGCTCGGGCCCATCAAAGCGGCGAACTCGCCAGGCGCAAGAGCAAGGCAGAATTTATCGAGAACCATCCGACGTCCGTACGCACGGCAGACGGCTGCAGCTCTCAACGCGTCCATCTGGTCATTCTCCCTTTCCGGCGAACGGCCCGGCGCTCTTGAGCATTTCTATGGTGACTGGTTTGAGGAATATGCCAGAGAAGCCCATGTCCTTGTGGCCCTTTTGCACTTCCACATCGGCCGTTACCGCATAAACGGGCATATCCGCAAGCTGCGGGTTCGCCCTTATCGCGCGCACGAGCGCCTCGCCGTTCATCTTCGGCATCCACATGTCGGTAAGGACGAGATCGACGCTTGGCACAGATGGATCGGTGAGTTTGGCATAGGCCTCCTCTCCATCCATCGCCGTTTCGATATCCGCCATGCCGATTCGCGCGAGCATGGCCTTCATGACGAGGATGTTCACCTTTGAATCATCTACCACCATCACGCGCGAAACCTTCTTCTTCCCAGGAGCCTTCTTCTCGACAGGCGCTGGCGCGGCTGCCGGACCGAAACCTTCGGCAACTTTGATGCCTGGAATCTTTACGGAGAACACAGAACCCTCGCCAACCTTGGACCTGAGCGACATCACGCCGCCCATGGCGCCTGCGAGCTGACGGCATATCGCGAGCCCCAGACCCGTCCCTCCGTTGCGTGCCAGCTTGCTGCCTACCTGCGTGTATGGCGAATCGATGCGTTTCTGATCATCTTCGCTTATACCGCAACCGGTATCCTCTACTTCCAAAAGGAACGTACCGTCATGTCCGTCCTTGCTGCGCTCGAACGAGGCGCGCATTTCGACAAATCCGTGCTCGGTGTATTTGACACCGTTCGCAAAGAAGTTGAATGCGATCTGGCGCAGACGGAATGGATCGATCTCAAGACATGGAACCGAGTCGGTCTTGCAGCGCAGCTCGACGCCAGGCTTCTTGTGGGCGACTTTAAACGAATCAACAATCTCGCCCAGAAGCTTGACGCAGTCGGTAGGCTCCTTGGCGAGCGCGACATTCCCGCTCTCGAGCTTCGAGAGGTCGAGAATGTCGTTTACCAGCTGCAGAAGCGTCTTGCCGCTGAGCATGATGGAATCGAGCGCCTGATCCTGCTCCTCGCGAGTGCTGAAACCCATCTTGAGCATCTGCGAGAATCCGATGATCGCGTTGAGCGGAGTACGGATGTCGTGGCTCACCGTCGAGAAGAAGTAGCTCTTCGCCTTTGCCGCGTCGAGCGCCTGCTGCACACGCTCGCAGAACACGGCGTTGGCGCGGTTGTCCTTGAGCGTCAGCATGAAATGCGAATAAAGCGCAGAGCGGGAGACCGGCTTCATCGTCATGCCATTCATCCCCGCCGAAATCGCCCTGTCGAAAAGAGCCCTGTCGGTATCGGACGACATTCCGAGAAACGGCAACGACTTCGCTTTCGGATGCGACGATGCCCTGAACTCGGCACAGGCTTCAATACCGTTCTTGCGCGGCATGTTTATATCGGTGAGCACGAGGTCGAACGAGTCGCCGTCAGGAGCGTTGAGCCGTTCGATCATCTCAGCGCCGTTGCACACCGCCTCGCACTTCGCGCCAAAGTCCTCGACCAACGACGCAGTGACCTCGCGCGTTATCTCATCGTCCTCCACGACGAGAACCCTGTAGCCGTCAAATTCCTTGTTTACCTCCATATTCAATCTTCCTCGCATTATTCACACTGAGCCGAAACAAGCTCGACATATTCGGCGTGCATCTTCTCCAAGGCCGCGACCTCCGCCGCAACTCCGTCCATGGAGCCTGCACGCGTCGTCTCGACAATCCTGTTGCATATCCGCCAGAGCGGCGCCAGACCGAGCGTGGAATACATCCCCTTCAGTTCGTGCGCTGCATCAAACACGCCCTTCGCGCTATTTGCAGCGAGAGCCGCAAGAACTCGCCCCATGCTGGTGTTCGCCGGCAGTTTGCGCAGCATGCGGACGTAGAAATCCTCCTTGCCCATGAAGGTCTCGGCGAGCATCTCTTCGATGGTGCAGCCCTTCGCGGCCAACGTTTCAAGCAGTTTGCTCTGCATCGGTCCCCTTTTCTTTGCGGTTTGTGTCAGCCGCGTTGGCGCGGCGATTGTAGATTATCTTCGAAAGCGCAGCCATGAGTTCGGGTATGTGCAGAGGCTTTGCGACATGTGCATCCATACCTGCGGCAAGCGCAGCCTTGACATCCGACTCGAACGCATTGGCCGAAAGCGCCACGATAGGAACATCGCTCACGCCCGCAACCCCGAGCGCCCTTATCGCGCGCGTCGCCTCATAGCCGCCCATGATTGGCATCTGTACATCCATAACCACGGCGTCATACCTTCGAGCGCCGCCGTCGCGCACCTTCTCGAAGGCGACTTGCCCGTTCTCGGCGGAATCGACATCAAACCCTGCGTCGGCAAGCACCTCCACAGCTATTTCGCGGTTGATCTCGTTGTCTTCGGCCAGAAGAATCCTCTTGCCCGAGAAGTCAATGCCGCCCTCGTCCTCTTTCGCGGCCGCCTCTTCTTTGCCTGCGGCAGGCCCGGACGCGATCTCGAAGTCGACGGTGATCGTGAATTCGGTGCCCTTTCCGCGCTCCGTCGAAACTTTTATGTCGCCGCCCATGAGATCGACGAGATTCTTCGTTATGGCCATTCCGAGACCCGTTCCCTCGATGCCGCGCACTGTGGACGTCCGCTCGCGCGAGAACGAATCGAAGACATGGGCGGCGAATTCGGGGCTCATGCCTATACCGCTGTCCTTCACACGCAGTTCGTATCTGGCGCGGCCGCCCGTCTCCTCGCCGGAGCCGGCCACCTCTGCGAGCGTTATCTTCACCGAACCGCCGGACGGTGTGAACTTGACGGCGTTTCCGAGAAGATTGATCATTATGCGGTTTAAGCGATTGCCGTCGCACATCACATGGCGGTGGCTCAGATTGGCGATATCATACGAGAGCGTCACGCCTTTAGCCTCCGTCTGCGGACGGAACATATCGTACGTTTCGCGGACAAAAGCCCCGATGTCGATCGCCACCGGTTCGAGCTCCATCCTGCCTGCCTCTATGCGACTCATCTCGAGAATGTCGTTGATGAGGGCCAGCAGATGGCCACTCGCACTTCCAATCTTCGCGAGATATCCGCGCATCTGCTCCATCGTCGTGCCTTCGCGCTCGGCGAGGGCGGTATAGCCGACGATTGCGTTCATGGGTGTCCGTATGTCGTGGCTCATGTTGGAGAGGAACACGCTCTTGGCCCTGCTGCTCGACTCGGCGCGCACACGCTCCATTTCGGCGCGGCGCTCGCGGCGCATGAGATGACGATAGATGTTGAACATGATGTAAAGCGCCAACATCACAAGCAGCATCTGCACAAGGCTGTAGCGCATCAGCGCATCGCCGACATGCGTCATCTGCCGCGAGATGAAACCGCCCTCGCCGGCGCTTCCTGCGCCTGATCCGCCGCCAGCATAGAAGTCGCCGATGCGCTGCATCACCTCGCCAGCCACGCGGTGCGTAGCCTGCTTCACCCATGTGAGCGAAGTGAAGAATATCAAAGCCATCATAACCAGCCACGTGACAGTCGTCTTGCCGAAGCGGTGGGCCTTGTCTTCGCCGATGACGCGGCGGAAATAAAGAACGCCCACTATGCTCCACGCCGCCAGAACGAGATACGACTCGGGCGCGAACGCGCCGAGCGACCATAGCTGCGGCACGAGAAAATAGACCGTAAACGCAACGGATGCCGCAAGCCCTACCGCGCCGCTCGCCATGACGTGTCGGCATCCTTCGCCTTTGGCATGCACCAACGCGCAGTAGGACACATAACCATAGGCGACGCACGCGCCAATGGTGGTAACGTCAACGATCCAGCCGATCGCAGTGCGTCCGACGAAAGGCACAAAAAGCGAAAGCGCCACAATGAAAAGCATTGCATTGCGCGGCGTGCCATCCGCCGAGAGGCGCGAGAACCACTGTGGCATGATCTCGTCGCGAGACATGGCGTAGACAAGGCGGCTAGCGGCGATAAGATTTCCTATAAGACCGGTTGCAATCGCGGCGAAGGTCGCGAAGCAGAGAAGCTCCGCACCGTAACTGCCAACGGCCTTCTCGACGGCGTAGAAAACCGGCAAGCCTTCGATGCCCTTGTATTCACCGATGCGCGCCACATATTCGCTCCAGTTTGAGCACCCCGGCGGAACCGTCGAAGCTGCGATAATCGTGAGGCTTATATAGCAGAACGCACCCAGTACAAGCGCCGCACCGATTATCCACACCGTCCAGCGGCGCTTGAAGGCGAACTCTTCCACGGAATGCGAAACCGACTCAAAGCCCACAAAAGCCCAAGGCGCAAGCGCCAGGATTCCGAAGACTTGCACCGCGCGGGCCGGCCCTTCGGCAAAAAGTGGCGTAAAGGCTTTCACCGCCGCATCGGGATTCGCCGAGAAGACCGCCGCCAGCCCAGCGGCTATCCCGAGCACAAGCACCACGGCAAGCACCGTGTTGATGCGCGACGCAAGGCGCTTTCCGCAGATGCTGACAAGCGCAAGCGCCGCGAGCGCGACCAGTGTTACGGCAATCTCGCCCGTATATACGTCATAGCCGGCGACTGTGTAGTGCCCGCCAACCTGGAAAAGACCATGAAGCAGATTACGCCCTATGAGGCAAAAAGCCGACGCATTAGCCCACACCACCGCGACATAAGTGAGAACCAGAAACCATGCGCACAGAAAGCCATGGTCGTAGTTGCAGATTTTGGAGACGTAGGCGTATGCGCCGCCAGCGTTGGGATACCGCTGCATAAGATAATGGTAGTTCAAGCCGATTACCATCATGAGGGCTGTACCGAGCGCCATTCCGATCACAGCGCCTAACGGCCCCGCGCTCGGCAGAAACATCGTGCCGGGCATGACAAACGAACCCCATCCTACACTGCAACCTACAGCCAAGCCCAAAACGGCAATCGGCGAAAGATATGCTGACAGGCCACGAAACTCTTTGTTTTCTGATAGCATTGTGTCTGACATTATACCATATTTGCTTCGAACTTGCCGTCTGGGCCCCAACAAAACAATGCGCAACGATCACTGACTCAATCGCCTTGGGCAAGACTTTTCAAGAGCGCGATTTCTTCCTTGTATCCTTGAAGATCGCACGGCGTCTCGAGGTAGAACGGCAATTCTCTCAAACGAGGCTCATTTACAATGTGCGCAAAGGCATCGATACCGATTTTGCCTTTCCCGATCTTTTCATGGCGATCCTTGTGCGAACCGCGCACATTCATGGAATCGTTCGCATGTACAGCCTTCAACCTGTCGATTCCGACAACATTGTCGAATTCGTCCAGAACGCCGCCGAGATCGTTGACGATGTCATAACCGCCATCCCACACATGGCAAGTGTCGAGGCATACGCCAAGTCTTACACCCTTTATCCTTGATTCCGTGCGGTCGATTATCTCGCGAAGCTCTTCGAAGTCGCGCCCGACCTCACTGCCTTTGCCAGCCATTGTTTCGAGCAGAATCGTCGTGGACGGGATTCGCCCGAACGCGTCAAATATTCTGACCAGCATGCCGGAGATCAGTTCAATTCCTTTCTCCACGCCCTGCCCCACATGCGAGCCGGGGTGGAAGTTGTACATGGCGCCAGGGGTGAACTCGAGCCGCTTCAGATCGTCCATCATTGTCGACTCGGCAAACTCCCTTACGCGAGGCTCCTCTCCTGCAGCATTGAGAGTGTACGGCGCATGCGCCAGTATCGGGCCGATTCCGTTTCGCTCCGCATATTCCAGAAACGCGTCCACATCGGCCTTGTCTATGGGCTTGGCGGCGCCACCGCGCGGGTTGCGCGTGAAGAATTGAAACACATCGGCTCCAATTGACACGGCGGTCTGAGCCATCGCCAGATATCCGCCCGATGAAGACAAATGACACCCTGCTTTCATTGTAGGCAAATCCTTTCTAATCCCCCACAAGCGGGGCCATCAAGCGTTTTACGTCAATTTCGCCAAGCACGAACACCGCATCCGACGAGCCGATTGTAATGTAGCGTCCCCCAGGCGCCTTGTCGCCTATGAGAATATTCCTGCGCACGGAGTCTTCACGGACAAAATCCACTGCGACAATATGCGTCGGCTCATCCAACCCATAGCGAGCCAAGTCACCGGGGCCGACCTTAAGCGTGACTACCTTTTCCGCGCGAAGCGGCTTGAGCGACTCAAGAAGAGACTCCACTGCGGTTATGTTCGCCACGCCGCCGTTCGGCGACAGCTCGACGTTCCACGCACGCCTGACAGGGTCGCAGACGACTGCAACAGGCTTCCCGCCCGACGGCGTCGAAACGACACGTCTCACCTCGCCGGGTTCAATCTTTACGACATCCTTTGAACGCAAATCATCGAGCCGGTGCCCGCCAAGGACAATCTCGCGCGACACCAGCACTGGTTTTGAATTCGTCGACAACGAAACGAGCATTCCAGACGCATCGGCGGCAGAATAATGCGCCGCCAGAAGGCGCGACAGCAATGACGAAACTTCATCGCAATCCGCCGGTGCCGCAACTGGCGCATCCATCCGCCACGAACCATCGGCATTCTTGGCGAGCAGGAACTGCGAGTCGCCGTCGGCTATGGATATCGATGCGACTGACGCTTCTTCGTAAGGGAACAACCTTACGTCCATGAATCCGTCGATACCTTCCAGCACAAGGTCTTTGAAAGACGATTCCACCGTAACCACGGCACCGCCGTTGTGGGCGAGCGCGTACACGAAACCCTTTCCAGCCTCTTTGCCCAGCGACAAAAGCCTGTCTGTCCCATCCGCAGCCTTAATTGTCACGGTAACGGCGTTTTCCGGATCCAGGCCATAGCCAGCCAGCAGCGAAACCGAAACCGCCTCGGTTTCGTTCGAAGCGCCAACCGGCCACACGAATCCAGACACCCGTGCATCCAACACCTCACTGAGAAACTTTCGCACTTTTACGGAGGACGCAGGCGAATCGTGCGGCTCTTTCATGCGCCATTTTTCCCCGTCCCTTGCAAAGCGCATGAAGGCCCCTGCGTTTCTGCGGACATCGAAAGCGCCGACCTCGTCCGCGCCAATCGTGAACAGCGCGCGGCTGCGCAGATTGTCTGCGGAAAGATTGACCGCGGCAAAGACATTTGCATCCACGACAAACACGGCGTTTTCGCCGGCAATCTCCACATACACGCCGTCGCCGGAAGGCGTCGTTTCCCCGAAGCCGAGTTTCTCCTCGCCTTTAGGTCCGGCGATTTCGATCGTTACGCGCGGCACCTCAAGGCCAAAATCCGACCGTCGCCGCGCCAACCTTGAAAGCTCTGCATCGTCCATGAAATCCACTATCGGAGAAAACGAAACGGCATCAAGAAGCTTCATAACCGCAATCTTGTCCGCGCTTGCCGAAAACGGCTCTACGATTTGCCACGCACCGGACGATTTGTCAATTATCGTCTGAACTCCGTCACGGCTGATTTTCAGCCTCGTGGCGTCGCCAGCCACACCCGAAAGAGACATTCGAGGCACAATCCTAGCCGCGCCTGTCCGCATATCAAGCAAAAAATGAGCACCGACTGTCAGAACTATGCCAAGCAAAAGCCAGCATATCGAACGGAAGTTACCCATTACAAACGCCTCCTTCTGAAAGCGACATACGCAAGCATCATCAAGAAAAGCCCGACAGGGACAACAAGACCGGACTGAATCGTGAATGACGTCCATCCACGACGATCCATACCTGTCGCAAGGACGTCGCCATCAACCTCGCCACCGGTGATTGCGGCAGTGCCTGCGAGATAAGCCACACAGTTCAAAAGAAAATCCATGTTCGCATTTGCGCGAGAGGCGAGAGGACCGTTTCTGGCAAAAAGCGAATCGCCGACAACCACTATCCTCGTAGGCCGCAGGGCGAGGTCTTCGCCGATTCCACGTCCACGTTCCGTCGCGGCCGCGATGCATCGGCCGGAAACCGATACGAGCGGACTGAACTCTATTCGATCGGCGCCACTGCCGCCAACCGCAGAAGACTGGGTGAGAAGGAACGGACTGTCCAGCACAATCTGCGTTCCGGAAAGAGAGTCTGTTATGGCGTGGCCGGAAAAATCCGAAGCGACCACATCGCCTCCAGAAAGCGTGTGGGCAGAGGAAACCTTCTCCGCCGAAGTGCGCACACCCCACGACGAGAGTATCGATGAAAGGCCGCCGCCGCCAGATCCAAGCAGAACCAGCAGTCGCCCTCCCTGTTTGAGATAAGAATCAAGCCGTTCCGCCTCAACGCGAGAAATATCCTCTTTTCCTCCAGCGACAACGATCAGGGCGCAGTCTGGCGGTATTGCAGTCTCGCCGGAAAGTCTGATCGAACTGTTCTTAAAGCCGTCTTTTGAAAGTTCGCGGGCGAAGTCGCTCATGCCGAATGCACCGTACGAGTCGAAAGAAGATTCGCCGTGGCCCGTCGTCCAGTAGATGTTTGTGCGGTGCGGCGGAGCGGCGAGCCTGCGCATTGCGGAAGCGACATTTCTTTCCGACAGTCCGTCTTTGAGCGGCAGCACCGCGCGACGGCGGTCCAGTTCGAAGACAACCGAAGGTTCATATACGCCTATGTTGGCAAGCCTCTGGGCCGCGGAGAAATCCCAGCGAGGATCGACGAATCTTATGACAATCTTCACCCCGGCCTGGGTCTTTGCCGAAGCGCTTAGAGAGCGCAGAAGTTGCGCGACAGAACGCATGCGCGGATCGTTGCGCGGCAGCAGACAAGTCGCGGTAACACTTCCGTGCATATCGGCGATAGCGGCGATAGTGCGCTTGGATATGCGGTTCGCCATCGAGCCGACCGGGAGTTCAACGGTTCCGCCGATCCTGAGTGAAAACGCTCCCAGAAGCCCGGCCAGAACAACGGACAAAAGCGCCGCGACAAGAGTCGCAGTCCGCGCACTTGCCGCGCGCCTGCCCGCAAGCCGCATCGCTTCCACTCGCTTGATGCATACGAACACGGCGGCAGCCGCGAAAACGGCGTACATGGCAGCAGACCCTAGGTCAACAACACCGGCGGCAAAATCAGACGCGTGAGCGTCGAACGGCATCTCCCCAAACGCCGTACGACCGGCAGGCGACCACTCCGCAAGCGCAGTCCACAGTCCGCGCGGCAATGCTACAAGGAGGAAGCACGACACCATCGCTGCCGCCGCAGCATGCCTGAAAAACGCACTGGCGGCGACCGATACCGCGCACCACAGCGCCGACTGCAGACAAAGAATGGACAGACCGGGCATAAAATCAAAAACGCCCAGCGCCCCAAATGCAGACGGCGCATTGAAATGAACCAGCAGAAGAGATGCAATAAAGGATACGGCCATCGCGGCAACCGTCATCACCCACACGCCAAGACACTTGCCCAAAACTAGATCGCCGACCGATACCGGCGAGGCAAGAAGAATATCTATCCTTCCGGATAGCCGTTCATCACTCCAAACATCCATCGAAAGCAGCGCGGCAAGCACTGGCAGAAACGGCGAAACGCTCGCAGCCCAAACCGATGCCAGAGAAAGAGAACCTCCCTCCGCGCCATGCAGGCCAAACGAGAACATCACTCCCGTCGCCACAAGAAAACCGCCAATGGTCAGGGCCGTGGACGGGAAATTGCGCGCAAAGCCTATGGTGCGTCCCATGGAAACACCGACGGCACTCATTGGCCACCTCCCTTGAGCGCCGCATACACACGAGCGCAAACATCATGGCGGTCTGCGCCGGCCGCATCGATCGTCGCAGAAACGACGCCTCCTTTCAACACGACAAACCGCGTCGTCCAGCGAGCAAGGTCGTCTATCTCATGACCTGTCGCTATCACGCAAGAAAACGCGGCCGCGCTTGAAAGCACCTCGCCCGCGATGTCGCGCATCGAGGAATCGAGACCTGCAAGAAAATCATCCAGCAGCAACACTCGCGGACGGAGAAGAAGCGCATCTGCAAGCGCAACACGTTTTTGCACGCCATATGACAACAATCGTATCGGACGGCGAAGAACGTCGGCCACACGGCACAGCTCTGCCGCTTCGCCTACGCGCCGCCGTATGCGCTTCGCAGGTTCGCCCTTCAGACGGGCCCTGTACACCAGATACTCCTTCACCGTCATGTCGTCGTACAGCGCGATCTTCTCTGGCATGTAGCCAAGCTGCCTGCGATATTCCGCCGCATTCGCAAGGGCATTTCGCCCGTCAGTGAGCACAAGGCCCGAATCTGGCACGGCAAGGGTCGCAAGCACTTTGAGAAGAGTGGTCTTGCCCGCTCCATTTGAGCCGACGACACCTACAGTCTCGCCTGGCGACACCACGAACGAAACATCGCGCAGCACTGGGCTCCCGCGATAAGTGAAGGCTATGTTGCGCACCTCGAACATTTGATAAGGCTATACCTTCGTGCCGAGAAAATACACGTACGCCGGATTGCGGCTGACATCTTCGTGCTTGTATCCGATTCCGTCGAGAACCTTTTCGAACTCCACGCGCTCGGCTTTCGGAACCTGAAAGCCGACAAGAACCTTGCCATGGTCGGCACCATGGTTGCGATAGTGGAAAAGCGAGATGTTCCAGCGGCCTGCGATAGCCGAAAGAAACTCCATCAACGCACCTGGACGCTCCGGGAACTCGAACGTATGGACCACCTCGTTGACGATCGACGACGACCTGCCGCCAACCATGTAGCGCACGTGCTCTTTTGCGAGCACATTGTCCGACAGGTCTATGCAGTGCGATCCCGCCGATCTTATGCGCTTCTGCAAGGCCTGGCGCTCGGCGACATCTTTCACCGCCACGCCTACAAAGACATGCGCGAGAAATCCATCGCCCATACGGTAGTTGAACTCCGTAACACTGTGACGCCCGAGCTTCTCGACAAATCTCAGGAAGCTGCCGGGCTTCTCTGGTATGGCGCAGTCGAAAATCGCCTCGCGCCCCTCGCCTATCTCGGTCTGTTCGCTGACAAAGCGTATGCGATCGAAGTTCATGTTCGCGCCGGATATGACGCACGCGCAGACATCGCCCTTTTTCGCGGTCTTTTTCGCCGCCGCGAGGGCTAGCGCGCCGGCGGGTTCGCAAACTGCGCGCGTCGCCTCGAATATGTCCTTTATCGCAGAACACGTTTCGGCCGTCGAAACGCGCACGATTCCGTCGAGATGCTTTCTGCAGAGTTTGAAAGTCTCCGCGCCAGGCTGTTTCACGCACACTCCGTCCGCAAACAGTCCAGGGCTTTCAAGAGTAACGCGCCGCGCCGCCTTGATCGACTGGTACATGCAGTCCGAGTCTTCTGGCTCCACGCCGTAAACCTTCACCCACGGACGCACGCTTTTCACGTAAACAGCCACGCCTGCGGCCAGTCCGCCGCCGCCGACAGGAACATACACGGATGTAAGATCGCGCCCAGCCTGTTCGAGAATCTCCTTCCCGACCGTCCCCTGCCCGGCAATCACGTCCGGATCGTCAAACGGTGCAATATAGGTGTAGCCGTGCTCCTCGATCTGGCGGTGCAGCTCTTCATACGTGTCTGAATACGAGTCGCCGTGCAGAACGATTGTCGCGCCGTAAGCCTTTACCGCCGAAGTCTTTATCTCCGGAGTTGTCACAGGCATTACGATCGTCGCCTTTACGCCAAGTTTCTTCGCCGAAAGCGCCACACCCTGCGCATGATTGCCGGCCGAAGCGCAGATGACCCCCTTTTCAAGCTCCTCGCGCGGCAATTGGCTCATCTTGTTGTATGCACCGCGTATCTTGTAGCTGTGCACAGGCTGCAGGTCTTCCCTCTTCAGCAGAAACCTGCAACCATGTTTTTTCGATAGGGAAACCGCCTCGTCAAGCGGCGTCTCTATGGCCACGTCGTAAACCGTGGCGTTCAGTATTTTCGAAAGGTAGTTCATGTCCTTCATGCAACGACAGTCCTTACTCCTCCGACGCGCCGTCGCCCAGATCCAGATCGGGGAACATCTCCTTGGCCGTGCCGAGATAGTCGGGGAACGCCTCGACCACTTTCTTGACAATCGCCTCCCCGCGGCTCACGGCGCTTGCATCGTCGGAGCAGATTATGCGCATTGTGAGCGCCGCGCCGCTCATGGCGTCGGCCCACTCGCGCAGATTGAGGCGCGGCTTCCCGTTGGTGCGTCCGTTCTCGATGAACGTGATTATCAGTTCGTTCAAATTGCCGTGGAAGCTCTGGTAGAGCTTGACAAATGTCAGTTTTGTAGGCGTCTTGCCGTCGCCGAAGGATATCTCGGCTTCCGTCGCGCCCTTGACAGCACGCCCGCGCAGCTTGGACTTCTTGAAGACGAATCCCGCAAGATTGCGACGGAATATCTCGTGGGCCGCCTTCATAGCGTTGACCTTGCGTATTTCAATGTCTGCGGCAAGTCCGCCCTCGGCGGTCTTGAACTCGGATTTCATCGCCTCAAGCTGGCGAATGGCGCCCTTCCAGTCCAGCTGGCGGAAGCTGCCCATCGCGCCGATCGCCTCGAACTTGGCCTTCGCTGCGGCACTTTCTTCCTCGACAAGTTTTGCGCGCGCGGAGGCCATTTCCTCCTGGCGTTGCTTTTCAGCCTCTTCGTCCGCAGCCTTCTTGGCCGCACGATCGGCCTCGAGTTTCTCGATGCGAAGGCGCTTCACGGCCTGCTCAACGACCTTCTTGGCGCGATCTTTAATATAGCCGGACGCCTTTCGCACGTTTTCGACATCCTTCGAGCCCTTGATCTCGTTGCACATCTCCGTGACATCCTGCGACAACTTTGAAAGCTTGTTGGCGCTTTCCATATCGTTGCCGGCAATCTCCGCTGCGGTGGCACAATGCGCAATGACCTTGCGCATTCCATGGCGGATCCTGATTGCGCTGGCGCGGCAAGAGTACGCGCGCTCCCACAGCGCGGCAATGTCGTTCACGACTGGAGGCATCTCCTTGGCCTGCTCCTCCTGCGCGGGCGCCTCCGCCGCCGCTTCGGCCGGCGCGGCATTTGTCGCGGCAACAGCTGCCGGCGCGGCATTTGTCGCGGCAGGAGCGGCAGGAGCCGGCGCCGCCGGCGCTTCTGCGGCCTTCACTTCGTTTGTGGAGGCGATTGCGTCCATCAGCTCCTTGGTCGGAGCCGGCTTCATAAGTTCGGCGAAGTCCGGTATCAGTCGCTGAAGCTCGGTGGTGGACGCCATGCATCTTTGCTCGGCCGTATCGGCGAGAGCATCCACTTCGTCGGCGAACTTCGCCGCCGCTTCCGCTGTTTCGCCGATGGCCTGGCGCGCGTTGGCGATTCCCTTGCTTATCAAAGCCTGCCGTTCCGCCTCGTCGGCGTTTTTGGCGGAAACCTGATACCAAATCAGTCCGCCTGCAACCGCAGCTATAAGCGCAATCACTCCAACGATTACGCCTACAACCTTCAAGCCCAGATTGCCTCCGCTCTCCTCTTCGTCGTCGCCCTTTTCTTCGCTCTTCGCCTCTTCCGCCCCGGGAGATTCCTCGCTGCCTTCGTCCGCAGAGAGCGGTTTCTTGATCATCGTACGGCCCTTCCGCACCGTCATGGTGCGCCGGCCCTTCACTGTCATCCTGCGCGTCCCGCCGCTCTCCGCAGGCTTGTCGATGCGGCTTGTTGCGTCAAGACCGGTCGTCATGACCTTCTTGAACTCCTCAAGAAGCGCCTCGAAACTGGGGAAGCGATCCTCCTTGTTGAACGCGAGCATCTTCGTGACAAGCGCGTCGATCTGCGGCGAAAGCTCGGGACGTATCGAACTCGGCTTGGGCGGCAGTTCGGTGAAGCGCGCCTTGACGACGGCCGAGACATCCTCGCCGTCGAACGGCGGCTTGCCCGTCAAAGCGTGGAAAAGCGTCCCGCCCAGACTGTACATGTCGGCGCGGTAGTCAACGACCTCCTGCTTCACCTTCTCGGGCGAGATGTAGTATGGCGTGCCCCATATCTCGGAAGTATCCTTCTGCATGCCGGCAAGACCGAAGTCGACAAGCTTGGCATTGCCGTTCGCATCGAGCAGGATGTTCTCCGGCTTCACGTCGCCGTGCACATAGCCCTGGTCGCTTGCGCACTGCAGTGCCTGCGCGACCTGCTGGCATATCTTCATCACGCGCGGCACATCTGTCTTGCCGCCCTCGGCATGCTTCATCAGCGAATCGAGAGAGCCGCCCGCCACAAGTTCCATCGCAATGTAGGGCATTCCGTCACAAATGCCGTAGGAGTATATCTGGGCGATGTTAGGGTGGATCAGCTTGGCCGCCGCCTGCGCCTCCTTCTTGAACTTCTCGACAAACTCCGCGTCGGCGCCGTACTCCTTAAGCATCACCTTGACGGCCACCGGCCTGTCGAGCATCTTGTCGCGCCCCATGTACACGCCACCCATGCCTCCGGAGCCGAGTTCGCGCTCAAGCAGGAAGTTGCCGTTTTCCCCGAAAACGCCAGGGGTTGGAATCAGCTGTTCGCTCATCGTATGATCCTCCATCCGTTAAATGGCCAAAAAACCACGCTTCCGACTCCGCGCAGGTTGTCGTCCGGAACAGGGCCCCAGTAGCGGCTGTCGTTTGAATTGTTGAAATTGTCGCCACAGGCGAAATACTCGTTCGCGCCCATGGTGACAACATCGGGCCGACCCGCCACAGGGTGCTCAAGCTCGTATGTTTCGCCAGGCCGCGCTTTCATGCGCTTGATGTAGTGCGTACCCTGCGGAAGACCTTCTATTCCGGTCGTGGAAAATATCATCACTTCTCCATCGTGCGGACGCCTGAAGTTCCAAAGCCACCTGTTCACGAATATGAAATCGCCCGTCGTCACGGTTCCCTGCCATACCGTCTCGCCCTCGCGGTAGTAACGCCCCATTATCGACGGCAAAGCATCCGTCGGCACTTTGAAAGTACTGTCGCTGAGACCTACTGCCACATCAGCAAAGCCGTCGCCCCTTATGCGCATGCGCGGAGACCCGCTCGCCGGCGCCTTGTACTCGACGACCTTCTCGCCGCACCACGCCCACTTCAGTACGGAAAGCGGAAACGCGTCCCACGCGCCCTTCTTGGTTCCGCGCTCGGTGTGATAGCCCCACAGCGTCGGCTGCATCGATCCGGTCGGAATATTGAACGGCTCATAGAAATACGCCCGAAACGCCATCGCGACGGAAATCGCCACCACGAGAGTGTCAAGCCACTCCCGCCCAAAATCGCGCCATGTTTTTTTGCCGGTCACTTCGCAACCACCTTTGAAGGAATAGTGTCCATCAGTTCGTCGACTTCGCTCTCAAGCGACATCGCAGCGCCCTGGACGGTCATGTTTTTGGAAGTTTTCAGTTTCTCAAGCCCCTTCTTCATCTTCCCGAGCTCGGCGAGAATCTTCTTCGCCTCCGCCTCGTTTTTGCACTCGAACGACGGATCCGACCACTTTATCAGCTTGCCGAACATCGTGCCGAGCTTGTCTGCATCCGGTACGGATTTGATTGCGTTCGCATATCTTGCGACAGCCCTCTTTTCAGACGGCCACATCCTCGTGAGCTCCGCAATATCGTATGCCGCACGGTGCGGACTCGTCCAGACCTCCATTGAAATTCTCGCCACGAGATCGCTGCGTGTCTGCTCTATCGCATCGTATAGAATCTGCGCCTCTTTCGCCACTTCGGGATTCTTGTCTTGAATTCCCTTTCTTATCTTCGTGAACTCCGCCGCGAGCGGTTTCGGCTTGTTCGGATCGAGAACCGCCTCAAGTCCTTTGAAATGCTGAGGCTCCACGACAGATCCGTAGAAAGGCCGCCACTTGGGAAGTTTCGCCTTGGCAGTCTTGACGGCAGCCTTCAGCGCGGCGAGACCTTTCGCGTCAAGCGGCCCCGCGTACAGCGGCTCCACTCCAGAATGCCCCATCACGTATGCGAAAGGCCGCTTGCCGTCTTTCGGCTCCGGCGCGCCAGGGAAAGTGATTCCTTTGTAGATCGGCGGCTTGACGCGCTTGAAAGTCTCGAACTTCTTGGACAGATCTTTGTCCTTGCTCTTAAGCACCCCGCGAATAAGATCCGCGCTGTCCTTTCCGCCGCAGTCCGAAACCACGACCGTAACTCCGCGCGGCATCTTGTAGTGGCTCCACACCACTGCATGCGAGATGCCGGAAAAAGAGTCCAGCGACACAACCGACGCCGCCGAAACAAGTTGCTCCTTTGCGCTCTTTTCATCGCCAGGCGCAATCTCGACCACAACAGTCACCTTTTGGCGCAGGTCGGACGGCACGATGTTCCTGCCCCACACGTAGTCGCGCTCGTCAAGGCTTTTCCACGCCGGGTAGCCCTCCGCGACAGGAGCCTGCGCCGCAATGGCACACACCGCCGCAAGAGCCGCAAGGAAGGCTAAAACCTGTCTGCGCATAGACATTCCCCTCATGTCCTGTAGTTGGGCGCTTCCTTTGTGATCGTTATGTCGTGCGGACGCGCCTCTCTCAGGCCCGCCGCCGTTACGCGATAAAAGCGTCCCTTCTTTTTCAGCTCTTCGATCGTCCTCGCACCGCAATAGCCGAGCGAGGCGCGAAGTCCTCCGCAGAACTGAGTCATGATGCTCTTCACGCGGCCAGAGTATGGAACCATTCCCTCGATACCCTGCGGCACGAGGCTGTCTTCGTCCTCGTTATCCTGGAAATAGCGCGCGCGGCTGCCCTTGCCGTTCTTAAGCGCAGCCATGGACCCCATTCCGCGGTAAACGACATACTGGCGTCCGTTGGAGTATATCTTCTCGCCCGGACTCTCCTCCGTTCCGGCGAGCACGCTGCCGAGCATCACCGAGTCGGCGCCGGCCGCAATCGCCTTCGGCACGTCACCCGAAAGCTTTATGCCGCCGTCGGCGATCACGGCGACATCCGTTCCGCGAAGAGCCTTCGCCGCGTTGTACACCGCAGTAAGCTGAGGAATGCCGACGCCGCATACGACGCGCGTCGTGCAGATCGAACCGGGGCCTATACCCACCTTTACCGCGTGGGCACCGCTCTTTGCAAGCGCGAGGGCCGCTTCGCCGGTCGCGATATTGCCCGCGATCACGTCCACCTTGGGGAAATGCTTGACGATGTATTTCGTCATATCCATAATCCCCTTCGAATGACCGTGGGCGGAATCGACAACCACAACATCGACACCGGCGTCGGCGAGCTTCTCCATGCGGGCAAGGTCGCCCTTTCCGCCCGAGACGGACGCGCTCACCCTAAGACGGAACTTGTCGTCGCAGTTGACTGACGTGTTGGGATTTTCGACAATGCGCTGCACGTCGGTGAAACTGTAAAGCCCGACTATTCGGCCCTCCCTGTCCACGAGAGGAAGCTTGCCGATCTTGTTCTCGCGCATTATCTCGTAGGCCTTCTTGAGACTCGTGCCGGGCTTGGCCGTAAGAAGCGAGGTCTGCATCACGTCGCGCAACTTGGCGGCGTTCTGCGGCGCAAAGCGCATGTCGCTTGAGGTTATCATGCCGACAAGCCGGTCGTTGTCGTCCAGAACGGGGAAGCCGTTGAACTTGATCTTGCGTTCGGCCTTGACGCTGCGCAGATATCCGATATCATCGTCCGCATGGAAACAGACGGGCTTTTCGATCATGCCGTTAAGATGGTTCTTGACGAGGCGAACCTGCGCCGCCTGGTCATCCTCCTCGAGATTCTTGTGAATACATCCGATACCGCCTGCGAGCGCCATCGCAATGGCCATAGGGGCTTCGGTCACTGTATCCATCGCTGCAGACATGAACGGAACCTTCATGCGCGTGCGAGAAGTAAGCTTCGTCTCAAGGGAAGCATCATCCGGCAGAAAATCGGCATATTGCGTGACAAGGGTCACGTCATCATAAGTAAGCCCTTCAAAAGGAATGGCTTTCATGAAGTCGTCCATGTACTTGTTCATTTTACAGATCCTCAAACTTTGCACAACTCTACTTTTGGTGGTATTATACCTTATTCCTCGGCGGAAATCAATGGGCAAGGTGCTCTGGGCATTATACCGCATCCAGCAAGTGGAACCGGCTTTTCGCTTATTTCACTTACGAAAACCCGTACCGCCCAATAAAACCAGGCATCCGACTCATTTCAGGGATCAAAAACTGGGGATATTCCAGGGTGCCGCGAAAGCCCGTTTTTCAAGGGCCTGGCGGGGTCCCTCTCCGCATGAGGCTTGATCCACTTCCATCCTCATTTCTCCTCTATATTCGCCTTGAAGAAGGCGGGCGGGGTTTCGCCGTCGAGCGGAATCGTGGCGGTCGCGGTGTCGCCCTTGCTGAAATTGTCGGAGCGGCGATGCCGCCGTCTTGAAGTCCTCCAAGGTCGCCGCGCCGTAGAACTTGACGACACCGTTGATCTTCTGCGCAATCTCGCCGCTCCGCGTAAGCATTACGGCGACAGTCACGCTTCCCGCCCCGACATCTACGCCCGTGATCTCAAATGAGTATGAGCGGTCGTCGTCGGTGATGTCGAGATTGAGAAGGTAGGCGTCGGAAAACTCCTTTGCCGAAAGACCAGCCGCCGCACTGCCGACAGCCGCCTTGCCGCCCGCGCAGCTGTTGAGCCACGCCGCCTTCGCCGCGTCAAGGATGACCTCGGCATTGTCCTTCAGCACCAGCGACTCGTCCTCGGCAAAGCCGACCACGACCATCCTGCAGTCGCCGCCAAGCGAAGTAAAGTACGTATCGCCCTTGAACGCAACGCGAGAGACGCAGTTGGTGGATACCGCAATGGGAAACGTCGTTTTGACAGGATTTGCAGGATTATCAGGATTTTCCCTTTCCACCAATCTTGTAAATTCTGTTAATCCTGTCTTAACCTCCACCCCATACGTCCCGGCATAGTAGTCGAACGTGAAGCGAAGCGTGTATTCCTCGCCGCTGACGGGCGTGAAGCCATCTGCTTCCACATCCACCCACCCGTTCCCTGTTCCCTCTTCCCCGTTCCCTGTTCCCTCTTCCCTGTTCCCTGTCTTCGCCCACACCTGAAAGCAGCCGTTTGTACCCAGCCGGATGGCGGCCTGCGCAGTTGCGCCAGGCACATCGTCCTTGGAATATTCGCAGAACTGCGCCTTCGCCTCGACCGTCACGACGTTGCCGGTTGAAGCGTTGTAGGGAGAAAATGCGATTTCGCCGCCGTTGCTGTCGAGATACGCCCTTCCGTCCTCGCCGTATGCTACATCCTCTGACCAAGTCCCTGTGGAAAGCCGCATCTCCATCGTCTCATCCAGCCACTTGTCTGACGCCTTGGGATGATAGGCAACCTCGTAGGCGGCGACGCTCCTGAGAAGGTCTTCATTGAACGTCTGGGGCGCGCGTTCGGTGTTGGTTGCCTTGGGAGCGGCAATATTGAACGCCTCCTTGAAATCGTTCCAGCCGTCGCCGTTCGCATCTGTGGCATCCGCCTTCCACGCCTCCACAAACGGCCTCGTAAACCAGCCGCGCTTGTTTGATTCAACGGACAGCTGGTCGTCGTCGCATGCCGTGACCCACCCGACGGACGGCCCGCTTGCAGCGGCCTTGGCTCCCCGTTTCCGCACGCTGGAGCGCATCTCGTCCATGTATGCCTCGACGCTTGCGGCGAAGTTCCACGGACCCGACCCGGACGAAGCATCGCCGCCACCCTTGAACATGCTACCCGAATGGCATGTGTCTAGCACGACTACGACACGGACACCCGCACTGAACTCCATTAGGTCGCTTGCAAGTTCATCTGCGGTGTAATCCTCGTCGTACAGGCAGATGCAATCGTCGCCGCCGTGGCTCGAATGGTAGTAGAGAACCGTATCGCCGCCCTGCGCCTGCGCGGCAATTGCGTTGAACTGCTTCCTGACGGCAGACTTGTTCGCGTCAGCATCGCATAGCCCCTGGCAGTTGCCCGCCGTCCACAGGCCCTTGACGGCGTTCGTGCAGGCGCTCAGCACGTCCTCTGCGTCGGCAACGCAGCCGCCGAGCTTGGCCTGCCTGTCGTTTTCGTAGTTGTTGACGCCGACGCTCAATGCGTAGTAGGTTCCGCCAGCGGTTGTGACGGCCGATTCCCCAGGCCCGGCCGGTTCGTCGGGCTCGTCTGGCGAAGGCGGCAGCGGGTACGCGAGGACTTTGTTCGCCTTTGGAGAGTCGTAGCCGACGACACGATCGAGGATGTAGCACGTATCGTCACCGTCATCAAATGCAGTGAGCGTCCACGCGACCGGCGTTCGGCTGGGATACGTAACGTCGTCGTTGGCGGTGTACCAGCGGTAGCCGGATATCTTCACAGCCGTCGAGAAGCGGAAGTCGAGCCACGCCGCGGCGCGCACTTCCGCAGGATTGTCAAGCCCCGCGCGGTAGTCCAGCCACTTTGTATTGAGCTTTCCGTCTGCGGCAAGGCCCGGATTTTCGCCCGATGGGTATTTCTGCCCTGCCGAGTTCGTCGTCGTCGAATCCCAAGCCAGCGTAAAATCACTTGGCGAAATCACATCCCCGTTCGCATCCAGAAGCTCGATTTCGGACAACTGCATTTTCCCCGAATCGCTCCTCGGCGCATCCACGGCGAAGCGGTAGCGCTTGTGTGCCTTGGCGCCGATTTCCTCGAACGTCCATCCCCTTTCCTTGGGAGATATCGTAACGGTGTCGTATACCTTGTAATTCGGGCTTTGCCACTTGTCCCAGTAATACGTGAGCTTGAGGGATTCCGGCCGCACCTCCACCCAGCAGGCACCGCACGACGCATCCGTCGCACCCATGCAGTCGAAGTATTTCGTCGCGTTCGAATTGCCGTAGCTGCTTATGTCTTTCGTGATGGTGGCGCTGTAGTTCGATTCCTCGATCTGCCCCGCGACCATGTAGACCGTACCGTCGGAATTCGCGGCATCCCCGCGCATCGGCTTCGTGCGGATGTAGTTGTGCTCGTCGCCGGAGAGCGCCAGATCGACCTTGTGCTTGTCGAAGACATGCCGCCACACGTCGTAGTTGCCCCGCGACTTGTCGAACGAGTTCTTCGTCGCCGCATACACGAACCACGGATCGTGCTGGAAGACGACGAGGTAGCGGAACTTTCCGCGCTGCGATGTGACGACTTTGTCGAACCAGTTCGTCTGCGCCGCAAGTACCTCGTTCTTCCTGTCGTACATTTCCATCCTCGACCCCTTGTGGATCAGCGAGTCGATGCCGACAAAAAGGACCTTGTCGCGCAAGAACCAGTAGCAACCCTCCTGCTCCGTCGCATTTGGACCGTTGGATGGATTGTTCCTGACGGCCAGATACCAGTAGTAGTCGTAGAATGAGCTCGAACCGGTGTAGTAGTACTCCTTGTTGCCGGGAACCATGGCGAACGTGTAGTTCGTCACCGTCGGCGCGCCGTTCCACTGCTGCCAGTTGTCGTAGCGCGAGCCGTACTTCACCGCGTCGCCGGAAAAGAGAACGAGGTCGATCCCTCCTGACGAGGCCGTCCGCGCCTCGGCATCCTGGCGAAGCAGCTCTACAGTCGTCATCTTGCCAGGATTGTCGGGATGGGAATGCACGTCGCTCATCCAGAGGAAGTTGAAGCTGCCGCCCGTCCCCGCCGTCTTGAAACGCTGCTCCGGGAACTTTTCGCTGCCGATCTCGACCCAGTAGACGTATTCCGTGCCGGGTTCGAGGTCGGAAAGTTCCGCCGTGTATTTGTAGTATGTGCCATCAGGCGACCTGAACGTCACTGGCTTTTTCGTCTTGCTGTACGGAAGGATCGTGTGTGCACCGGTCGTGTCAGACGCCTTCGCACAGAAGAGCAGGCATGCGTCGCTGTCGGAGTGCCAGACGAATCGCGCCTGGGTCGCGGTGTCCTCGCCCGGACAGCACGAGAGCATATTGACGCTTGCAGAGTATGCAAATGTGAAAGTATGCAAATATGCAATTATGGAAACACCCAATAGTTTCTTCATCATGCCGCCTCCTTGGTGTGATACCTGAATTTCTTACACCCCGCTATCTTACTTTTTTGCAGGGTGCTACTAGAGTATTTTACAGGGGTTTGATATAATGTCCGCCGTTTAAAGAAAGTCTTCAAAACATCTTTGCAAACCGCCGACCGGGCTGGCGATTTTGCTGCAAATTCGCCGACAGAGTTGGCGATTTGCATTTGACGCGGCAGAGGCTCAAATGATATAATACCGCTCAATTCATCGACAAAGAAGGATTTATTATGTACATAGGACGAAAAATCGACGTCGCATCCGTGCTGAAGAACAAGTCGTGCTTCCTTTTCGGACCTAGGCAGTGCGGGAAATCCTCTCTCATTCGAGAGACGCTTCGGGACGCATATGTGTTCGATTTGCTCTCCGGTGAAACATTCGCCCTCATTGCGAGAAACCCCAATTACATTGAAGAAGTCTGCCGCGAGCCTCGCCCGGTCGTAATCGATGAAATCCAGAAGATGCCGTCCCTGCTGGATGAAGTCCATCGTATCATAGAAACCAAGGGACTGAAGTTTCTGCTTACCGGCTCCAGCGCGCGAAAGCTCCGCAACGGCGGCGTGAACCTCCTCGGCGGCAGGGCGCGAATGAGGCACATCCATCCGTTTTCCGCTTCCGAACTTGGCGACGCCTTCGATCTGGATCGCGCAATCAACTACGGACTTCTCCCCGGAATATGGTTCTCCGACGAACCCGACGAAGACCTCGCCGGATACATCACGCTCTACCTCGAACAGGAAATCATGCAGGAAGGCGCGACGCGAAACCTCCCCGCGTTCAGCCGGTTCCTCGAAATCGCCGCGCTCACAAGCGGCGAACAGATCAACTATCAGGCCATCGCCGCCGACGCGCAGATTCCACGCTCCACGGTTCAGGAGTACTTCAAGATCCTCAAGGACACCCTTCTCGCACGCGAAGTGCCGGTTTGGCGAAAAGGCCTCTCGCGCAAGACCGTCGAGACGGCGAAGTTCTACCTCTTCGACACGGGCGTCACCCGCCGTCTCCAAAGGCGCGGGCCGCTTTCGTCCGGCACCCCCGAATACGGCCACGCTTTCGAAAGCTGGATTCTCCATGAACTCGTCGCCTACACCGACGCAATCAGGCGCGATTCCGAAATCGCCTACTGGCGCACACGCACCGGCTACGAGGTCGATTTCGTCGTGAACGGCTGCGTCGCAATCGAAGCCAAGACCACCCGCTCCGCGACAAAGAACGACATCAAGAGCCTTGCCGCGATCGGCGACGAAGGCACGTTCAGGCACAGAATTCTCGTCTGCAACGAACCGCGCGCAAGAGAGGTGGACGGCATTCAGATTCTCCCTTGGAGAGAGTTCATCGACCGCCTCTGGACGGAATCTATATTCTGAACAACTCATATTCCAGACTCCAAGTCGCAGTCACTCCTCCTCTATCTTCGCGTTGAAGAAGGTGGGCGGGGTTTCGCCTTCGAGAGGAGCGGCAAATACAGGCAAGCCGTCCAACGCCAGATAGCCGAGCGCCGCCAAACCGCCCTTCACAAACTCCCGCCTTGTTATTTCCATCACACGGTTGTCCTCACTTTTACGTTTTCGCATTTCCACATACCAATCTCTCCTTCCCCTTTCAGTTTGATTTCAACGGCCATTCGGCGGGCAGTGCGACGGGAGCGAGCGCGCCCCAGCCGCAAAAATCGCGCGCCGGCCCGGCTACTGCGTCGCAATATGCAAATGTGGGAATGTGGAAATATGCAAATATGCAAACGCCCAATGCTGCCAGCAAGTTGAAGTAACGAGTTGGAGTTGGAGAGTGGATTTTTCCTTTCTCGAACTCAATTATACTTTCATATTTCAATAATTTCATATTTTCACATGTTGCGGGAACTAGCGCGAAGCCGTCGGCGACGACGTGGCCTCTGGACTTCGCCGGGATGATGGTCAGGGTCGCACCCGGCTCAAGGTCGAACTCGCCGAGCTTCACCCACTCGCCGGTCGATTGCGCCTGATCCGCCTTGAACGCAACGGCCTTACCGCCGGAGACGATTTCCATCGCCGTGGCCGAGCCGGGCTTGGCGTTCCACATGTATGGCCCCTTCCCCATGAGAGCGTAGCGCCCCGCCTCTGCGACGGGAAGAGGATAAGTCGCCGGCTCCGCAATCGCGCCCTTGGCGTTTGCAGAGTGCGAGCACAGCCCCAAGTGGCCGCCGTTGGTGTTGCGGAACATCCTCCACCCCTTGCCGAACTTCACCCCGTCGGATTCGTCGTCGACGATGAGCCAGCCTGCCGTCTCCCGGTCCGGCACTCCGGGGAAGCCACCGCCGAGAATCTCCTGCAGCCTGCGGACATGGCCGTTCTTGTAGATTCCGCGCGGCGTCTCGCCCAGCTCGCGGCACATCGCCGCCGCCTCGCCCGCAGCGACGCCGAGCTGCGAGAGAGTGCTGATGACACGCGGCGCACCCAGCCCCACGTGCGTGCAGCTGAAGCATCGTCCGACGACGAAGAGGTTGCCGACGTTGCGCGAATATATCGAGCGGTAGGGAATCCAGAAGCGGCCTCCGTTGTCGAACGTGTTGCGCGAGAGGAAGTCCACGCCCGGCTTGTGGCCGTCGTAGTGGAGGTCGATGCCCCACGTGCCGGTCTTCTGCGAAAGGATCCAGTCGCCCATGATGCGGCGCGACTCGCGCTTGCCGATAAGGTACGGACAGAAGTTCAGAACCTTGTTCGCGTTCTCCGGCCTCTTCTTAGCAAGCGAGAACGCGCCGTAGATCGCGAGCAGCATCCTGTCGCGTATCTCCTCGCCCTCGGCGATCATGTCGCGGTGGATGCCGTATTCCCAGCGCCACTCGCCGTAGCGGAGAACGGGACGGCCATGTTCGCGTCCGCGCTCGTCCACATGATGGAGGCACCGAGCGTGTCGCCGTCGGCCGTCTCCGGCGCGCGGCTCTCGTCAAACTCGTCCTTCGCCTCGCGGCCCATGCGCCAGTCGGCCCCGGCCCAAAAACCGACCCAGCCGTCGCCCGTTGCATCGCAGAAAAGCGGGGCTTCAAAGCGGACGACGCGGTTGGACTTCAAATCTAGCGCCTTCACAGCGGCAATCGTGCCGTCTGCGTTTTTCTCGACGCCGAACGCCCTCGTCAAAAGACGCAGTTCTATGTTCTCTTCGTCCTCCACGATGCGCATGCGTCGTTCGTCGCACCAGGGCATGTTCACGTCACGGTTCATGAAGTAGTTGCGCAGCTCCCTGACGAGCGGATGCTTAGCCTCGCCCGCGCAGTAGACGCGGATCTCGCCGGACGCGTTGCCGCCCAGCACGGGCCGGTCCTGCACGAGCGCGACCTTTAGCCCGCGCCGCGCCGCCGCGACCGCCGCGCACGTCCCGGGCATTCCACCGCCAACGACGACGAAATCGGCATTCACCGTCTCTGCGACATTCGCCTCGTCAACCTTGAGAGGGCCAACGGGCTTTTCGCCGCCGCTTGCGAACACGATTCCCGCGCAGCGTCCGTCGAAGCCGGTGAGGTCATTGAGCGCAACAGTCGCCTCGCCCTTCTCTACAGTAACCGTGCCGCCGTCCTCCCACGCCCATTCACGCGGTCCCGCGCCGAATTCCCTGGCGAGCGGCTTGCCGTCCACGATGACACGAAAGCGGCCCGGCGCTCCATCCGCCCAGTTCTTCGTCCGCACCCAGACGCGGTATTCTCCCGCCTCCGGGAACGAGACGCGCGCCTTCGCGTCGAGGACGCGCACGCCGAGGCCGTGGGCGATCAGGTAGGGCGAGCCCATGACGTCCATGAACTGCGCATCCAGCCCCCATCCGCCCGCCTCGAAGCTCTGCGGATAGACATCCACCTTAGCAGCGTTAATCGTGCGACGAAAACCTCTCAGTTTCCCTGCGGCGGCAAGTGCGGTGAACGCCGCCATCCACTTCGCGGCCATCTTCGCCGCGCCGGAGGCGTTCGGGTGGACACAGTCCGATACGCAGTCGGTCGCGTAGTTCCATCCTTCCGCCATATCGACGCAGATGACGGGAGATTCAGGCGTATCGAACGCGGCGGCGTTCGCGGCAATGGCCTCGTTGAGCGCGGGTATGTATGAATACTTCACCGCCCTGTTGCCGCCACTTGTTATGACCTTCGCATAGAGTACGATGACATCGGGATTCTGCGCCCGCGCCGCCGCGATGATTCGCCTGTGCGCATTCGTGACGGCTGTGACGATGGCTTCAACGCTTATGGGTGTCGGCGTAAGGCTGGGATCGCCGCCGTTGTAATTGTGCCCGGCATGCAGGAGAAGCAGGTCCGCCCTGTCACCCGCCGCGTTGGCTTCGTACTTGTCTGCAATCGTCACCGCATTCTGACCGCTCCACCCCTCGCAGAGGTTGGACGAGCCCGATTCCGTCTTTTTGTGCGACCCCTTCCACTCCATGTCCCAGCCGAGCTCGGCAAACCGGCTCTCAAGCGCCACGCGATGCGCGACAAAAGCCGAGCCGCCCTCCGTGATCGAGTCGCCGACGGCGCAGACCGAGAAAGAATACGCAAATGTTGAAGTGTGAAAATATGCAAGTATGCAAACAACCAATGCTGTCAGCGCCTTTGCATTTCCATATTTACATACTTTCATATTTTCACGATTCCACATTTTCACATTCCTTTTACACTCTAAAAGTTGTTCCTATTGTTTTGCCCTTTGTGCCGGGCGAGCTGACGGGGCGGACTTCGCGCGCTCGGCGAGCGCGGCGAGATTGTCGTGAGGCATGGGCTGCGTCTCGACGCCATTCGCCCAGAAGTCTTTCTCAAGCGCGTTGAGCGCCGCCTTGAAGCCTTTCTCGTCCAACTTCCCGTCCGCGCCGGTGAACTTGAAAAGCGCCTCCCAGCGTTTCCGGTAGTAGCCGCGAAGAAGCCCCGCATATTCGCGGCGCGCGTAGTCGTTGAGATTGCGCTGGCGCTCGTGCGGATTGTTCCATGTCGTTATCATGCGGCGGAAGGCCCTCGGGCCGCGCTCGCCCGCCTTCGCGCGCGCCTGCTCCTCCCAGAAGTCGAGCCGGAACTCCGGGACGCACGCCGTCACGTCGTCCATCGCCTCGAAGCAGTCGAGATACGCCTTCTGGCGCGCGGCATCGCCCTTCATCCCGGCGAGAAGCCCGGCGCTTCTGTCGGCGATCGCCTGGCGGACGACATTAGCCCAGTCGTAAGCGAACGCCGAAAGCGCGACGTCGCCAACAGCGGACGGCTTTGTCGCGGCGATTTTCTCGCCGGCTTCTGTGAATATCTCTGCCGCGCGGCGGACGTCCTCCGGGTTCCAGTAGCGACCGCTCTTCTCGCGCTCGGTAGGGTCGATCGCCTTGTCCGCCAGTTTTTCGTCCCAGCCCGGCACAAGCGTCATGGCGTTCTTCGTCGCGCGCTGCCTGCGGCGGCAGCTGTAGACGCTGTGCCAAAGAAGCCGCCACGCCTCGTGAAGTTTAGAGTTTAGAGTTGAGAGTTGGGAGTTGGGGCTGGAAAAGCCGTACCGCTTGGCAATCCAGGCACCAAGCCAGGCGTCAAGTTCTTGCTCAGTCATCTCGGCGCCGGCGCTGCGCATCATCATGTCCTCGAAGAGATCTATCCCGACGGGGTTCGCTCCATACGCCTCGGAGAGCGACCCATAGCCGCGAAATGTCGCCGCGCCCTTGCCTTTAGCCGCGCGGCCCAGCGCCGCGTATGTGGGCAGACCGCCGAAAAGGCCCATGTTGCCGCCGAAGTTCTGCACCTCGCACCATATCCACGGCAGTTCGCCGTAGCCGCCGCTGCGGTCCGCGCCGTTGCCCATGTCGTCGACGAGCTGTTCGACTATCGTGAACTTCGGCTCAAGCCCCGCGCAGACTTTGGGAGTGGGGTTCCTCTGCCAGCCTTGCACCATCCACACGACGCCCGGGAGCGCCCTCTGCTGCGCCGCCTGCACCGCGCGGATACATTCCGTCACGTCGAGATCGCCCGTCTTGCCGCCTTCGTGAAAAAGGTCGCCTGCGAGAAAATCAACATTGTCGACGCCGTAGACTTTCTTGAGATTCGCATACCAGATTTCAGCGACGTGGCCGAACGCCGGGTCGGTCGGCGCAAGAACGGTCGGGCGTTCGTAGCCGTTCCACTTCCCCTGCGGCACAAACTTCGCGCCGGCGAGCGAAGCGAGCGACGGACTCCACGTCGGCATTATCCCCGTAAAACCCTGAAGGACGGGGCGGATGCCGCGCTTCTTCATCTCGCCGACGATCATGCGCCCGAGTTCCGCGTCCTTTTCGATTTCCTCGTCCGTTAGCGGACCGCCCTCGCCTTCGAGGTTGCCCATGAGCCACCACGGCTGCGCCCATTCGTCGGGGATGAACGACTTTATCTGCTTGTCGCTCGCGCCGAGTTCGCCGAGCGTCAGCTGCCACGTCTTCGCCATGCCGGCCATCACGAGCGCGGCGTTGTAGCCCTTGGCGGCGAGGCGCTCAATCTCCGCGCGCCACTCCGCTTCGCCGTAACCCGCCATAGAGTAGGCAAGCGTGCAGTAGTTGTACGCCATCCTGACTGGCGGCGGCGGCGCGGCTTCGCCGCAATATGCAATTGTGGAAGTGTGGAAATATGCAAATATGCAAACGCCCAATGTCATTATGGCATGAGACACGAGACGCGAGACGCGCCCATTTCCATATTTCCATAATTTCATAATTCCACAATTCCGCAATTCCACATTCTTCATAGTCTCTCTCCTTAAATTTCACACTTCACACTTTACACTCTCATCGTCGTCCCTATTGTTTTGCCTTTGGTGCCAAGCGAGCTGACGGGCCTGACGGCGACGGTCAGCTTCTTCCCCTTGGGAAGATCCTGGACCGGCACGTCCACAAGCGTGATGCCGTCGTTGTCCTCGTGGCCTTCGCCGAATCCAACCCCCGCGAAAAACACACTCTTGAAGTAGCGGTTCTCGGAATCGTCGTCGGCCATAACCACCACGTCGTACGCGTAGACGCGCGACTTCGGGTTGCCGTCCGCCATTGGAATCTCGATCCACAGGGACGGCTTCTCAACCTTTCTCTGCGGCTTGCGGTACATGTTGGCGATCAAGTCCTTCACCCGCTTGGGCAAGATGGGCTTGCCGCCCGTGTCGACCTTGTCCATGTAAGTCTGGATCTTGGCATCGGGACGGAACTCCGGGTTGCCGATCTTCGTCTTGAGCGTCGCTTGCGAATATGGCTTGGTCTCGAACTGTCCGACGGGGAACATCCACGGCGGACCGATCCGACCACCCCGGGTGAACTCGCGCCGGTCCATCACGACGCCGACGCCGTCGAAGACGCTCACCACCAGCCCCTGGCGCGACGGGTGCTGGAAATGAAAGTCTGCGTCGCTCCAGCCCTCCGTTCTCTCCTTCATACAATCCTCACTGAGCCCGTTACCGCCGTCGTATCGGCAGGCGCCGCAGTTGATGTAGGGGAACAGCTTGTAGTTCCTGTCGTACATGATGTTGGTGCGCCAGTTGGCCATGCTCGAATGCCAGTGGCCGCAAAAGGCAATTGCGTTCGGGAACGCCTTGAGCTTCGAGTTGCACGCGAAGTACGTCATCTTGTGGGAAAGGATGAAGAACGGCTTCTCGCCCTTGAGCGCGAACTCCTCGGCGTGCGCGTTGATGTATTCGGACATCTTCACGCCGTGCTGCTGGGCGCTTGGCCCG
>CACYQU010000027.1 GCA_902776615.1 uncultured bacterium | reverse complement strand
GGCAGTCATACCAGTTCCCATTCCGAACACTGAAGTCAAGCGCCTCATCGCCGAGGGTAGTGCGGGACCCGCCCGCGCGAGAGTAGGACGCCGCCGGCCCTTTTTTCTTTTGCACGTGCAAAAGAAAAAGGGCCGGCGGCGTCCGCCATCCGCTTCGGCCGTTGGCCTCGCAGATGATTCTTCGCACCTTCGGTGCTCGAATAGCGCCGGCCTTTTTTATTTTGCCAAGATACAACTTGCACTTGATTTCAGAGGGGTAAATAGAGTATAATACGCATGTTTTTCCGTGTGAAAGATGGAATGGGCCGATTCGCTTCCGAGGCTCGTTTCTGTCAATTTGGGAGCAACAATTCAAGGAGTGCGTTCATGAAGAAGTCGATGATGGTTGCAGCGATTGGTTTTGCTGCATTTGCAGCTACTGCGGAGGATAGCGGTGTTGACCGCGCTTGGAATTGGTCGCCAATCGGTGTGGGCATTGCGGCGCCGATACAGCTTCCTTTCACCGATACGGATATATATGGTTTGCGTTTCGGCGGGTTCTTCTCGCGCAATAACGACGTATATGGCATCGATGGCGGCGTGGTTGGCATGAACAACGGCGAGTTCGCCGGTGTTCAGGCAAATGTGTTCAACTGGTCGTCCAAGGATGTCTACGGCATTCAGGCCGGTCCTCTTGCAAACATCGTGCACGGTCATTTCGAGGGCATTCAGCTCGGCACGTTCAATATCGTCTATTCCGAGACGACACTCGGTTTGCAGGTTGGTGCGTTGCTGAACTACAACGTGTCGTTCGCGGGTGTGCAGGTGAGCGCGCTGAACTGGGAAACGACCAAATTTTCCGGTCTTTCGGTTGGTTTGCTCGCCAACGTTGTCAAGGAGGATGCCGCGGGTTTTGCCATTGCGCCAATAAACTGCATGAACAGGTTTGTCGGCTTCGAGCTCGGTGCCATAAACCTTGCGGAAGAGTGCGTCGGCTTCCAGCTCGGTTTCTTCAATGCGGCCAATTCGCTTTCAGGTCTGCAGATCGGCGTTTTGAACCTTGTGTGCACCGATCCGCTGCTGAACGTTCCTGTGTTGCCGATTGCAAACGCAAGCTTCTGACGCAGTTGCTGCTGACGCAGCCGAAAGATGTATTTAAAGCAGCTAGACATTGTCGGTTTCAAGAGCTTTGCCGACAAGACTCGTCTAACCTTCGATCCGGGGCTTATAGCCATTGTCGGGCCGAACGGTTGCGGCAAGTCCAACGTTTCTGATGCCATACGCTGGGTGCTGGGCGAGCAGCGCCCCACGGCGCTTCGGTGCTCGAAACTGGTAGACGTGGTTTTCAACGGCACGGATACGCGCAAGCCTCTCGGCCTCGCCGAGGTGTCAATCACCTTCGCAGACTGCGAGAAGGAGCTTGGCACCGAGTATCACGAAGTCACGATAACAAGGCGCGTCTACCGCGACGGCTCTGGCGAATACTTCATAAACAAGCAGAGTTGCAGGCTCAAAGATGTGCAGCATCTTTTCATGGGTACTGGAATAGGAACGAATTCCTATTCCGTCATGGCCCAGGGGCAGATCGACGCCATTCTGTCGTCCAAGCCGGAAGACCGCCGCGCCGTCTTCGAGGAGGCGGCGGGAATAACAAAGTTCAAGGCCGATCGCAAGGAGGCTTTGCGCAAGATCGAGCAAACCGAGCAGAATCTTTTGCGCGAGGCGGACGTTCTCCGGGAGATGAAGCGTCAAATAGGCTCGTTGCAACGCCAGGTAGGCAAGGCGCAGCGCTACAAGGAACTGCGCGACGAGTTGCGCGGGCTTGACATATACGTTTCAAAGAACAAGATACACGATTTCGATCAGACTCTGGAGCAGAATGCCGCGAACAGGCAGGAGATCGAGAAGGCCATCGCCGAGGCGACGGAAGTAGTTGTTGCAGCCGAGGCTGAGCAGCAAAGGCTACATCAGGAGATACATGTTCTGGAGGAGCGCCTGCAGTCGCTGGCGACCAGTCAGGTCGAAGCCGAAGGTGCGTATCGCCGCGCAAACGAAGTAATTGGCGTCAATGCGCAACGCATCGAGGAATATCGTCAGTTCGCAGAGCGCGACGGTCGCGAAATAGAGGGTACGCGCAGGCAGTTGGAAGACATCGGCATGCAGGTCGAGTCTCTTGCCCAAAAGGCGACGCTGCTCGGCGATTCGCTCGCGGCTGCGCAGGAGGCTTTGGCGTCGAGCGAGGAGATGTTCCGTGCGTCGCAGGCCAAGATCGACAGTCTTCGCTCGACATTGCAGGCATCGCGCGCCGAGAGCGTCCAGTGCGATCGTCGTGCGGCTGCTGCGCGCGATGAGATTGCGCGGATGGAAGCTGCCGCGCGAGAGTCGATAATAAAGACCGAGCGTCTTACCGCCGACGAGGCACAGTTGGGCGAGTCGGTGGCGTCTGCAGAAGGGCATCTCGCCGAAATACATGCCCGCGCAGAGGCCGCGCGAGCGGTGGAGCGCGAGGCCGAGGAGTGCCGCGCGGCAGTTAAAAGCGAGCTTGACGATTTGCGCCGCCGCATAGATGAAGCAAGAAACCATCTTGGCGAGATGCAGAGCGAGGCTGCGGCGAAAGAGGCGCAGCTCGAAATGCTGAAGGACGAAGCCAAGGCGAAGATCGTTCTCGAATCAATTCTTGAAAGCTCCGGCGGAGATGTCAGGATTGTGGCTGTCGAGACCGGTCGCGAAGGCGCAAGCGTCGCCGAGGGCGACCGCTTGGTAGAGCATCTTCCGCTTGGCGAGGATCAGCTTGCAATGTCCGAGGATCTTCTTGGCGACGTTGTGCTTGTTGGCGGCAAGGAAGGCTCTTGGCGTCTGAGCGCATCCGTCGCTTCGTCGTCGGGCCGAAAATCTCCAATTACCGTTGCCGAGCAGTCGTTGGAAGAACTGCGTGCAAAGATTGCCGAATCGCAGGACGTTCTTTCGAACGGAACCGAGAAGGTATCCGAACTCGTGCGTCGGCTGGAGGAAAGCGAGTCGCGTCTTTCAGAGGCGCGTCGTTCTGCGGCGCAGGCCGAGGGCGAAGAATCGTCCACCTCAAAGGATGTGGCTGTGGTGCGTGCCAGGCTGGAATCGGTGAGGAAGGAGCTTGATGCCGTTCGACAGGCCAACGCAGACGATATTGCGAAGCGGGAAAATCTTGCCAAGGATTTGGAAGAGGCGATCGCCAAGCGTGATGCGCTGCTGGACGGTGTTTCGGCCGGCGAGGAAGAACTGCGTGCACTTGAGACGGCGAACGTGCATGAATCGCAGGCACTCACCGAGCGCAGAATCGCCGCGAGCCAGATGGAGCAGGAGCTTTCGTTCGTGGGTCAGCAGAAGGAGTCTGCCGACAGGCGTCGCGAGGAGCTGTCGCGTGCGATAGAAGGTCGCGAGTCGGGCATACGCGGATATGAAGAGTCCATCCGCAGGCTTACGGAGGAGTCGGGCGAGCTTCTTGGCAGTCTTGACGAGCTGAAGGCGCGGGCGGCTGATTTCAATGCGGCGATTGACGAGGCCCGTGTGCAGCGCTCGGATATGATGTCGAAGATTTCCGAGGCCGACAGATCTGTAGCCGAGAAGCGCTCCGGCCTTGACCAGGCGCGTGATTTTCGCGGCAAGCTTGAGGTTCAGGCTGCTGAAACCACAATGCGCCGCCAGAACGTATACGAGCATCTGCAGGACGAGTACGGTCTTTTCGCCGATGCCGTGATGCGCGAACCGGATCCAGAATGGAAGAAGGGCGTCGTGCCGCCGATGGATGAACTTGAAGCGCGGGTTCAGAAGCTGCAGGCGGAGATCGCCGCGCTTGGTCCGGTAAACATGGTTGCGATCGACGAGTGCCGCGAGCTTGAAGAGCGCTATGTAAAGGAAAAGGCCCAGGAAGAGGATCTAATCGCCGCCAAGGCGCAGATACTTGAACTGATAACGAACCTCAACACTACTTCCGGCGAGATGTTCCGCACTACGTTCGAGCAGGCGAACAAGAATTTCCAGACGATGTTCACGAAGCTTTTCGGCGGTGGCGAGGCGAGGCTCGTGCTGCTTGAGAACGCGGAGGATCCATTGGAGTGCGGAATCGACATTATAGCGCGTCCTCCGGGCAAGAGGCCTCAATCCGTCACATTGCTTTCAGGTGGAGAGCGTACGATGACGGCAGTCGCTTTGCTGTTCTCGATCTTCATGATCAAGCCTGCGCCGTTCTGCATGCTTGACGAGCTAGATGCGGCGCTTGACGACGCGAACATCGGTCGTTTTGTGGAGCAGCTCAAGGAGTTCCTTGTTCAGTCGCAGTTCCTCATAATAACCCACAATCAGCATACGATAGCCGGTTCAGACCTGGTCTACGGCGTTTCGCAGCAGGAGAAGGGCGTCTCGCGCATCATTTCCATGCGCTTGAGCGACCTCGGAGTGAAAGAAAAGAAATAATGATGTTCAGGATTACGACCGTGATGGCCATTTCCTGCGTGGCGTTCGTTGCCATGGCGGGCGAAGTTATATTTGATCGTCGCCAGGCGCCTGAGGATGCAAAGGCGTGGGAATCTCACCGTTATCCAATAGGAAACGGTCGATTGGGCGCGATGTTGGCAGGTGGCCTGAAACGCGAGTCGGTGCAATTCAATGTCGATTCACTGTGGACCGGCGACAAGAACATTTCCGGTGCGACTGGTCTTGTTGAAAGCGTGAAAACCGACTTTACGGTCGGCGACTACCAGAATTTCGGCGAACTGGCGGTTGAGTTTGACGGCGTTGGAGAATTCGACAAGTCCTACAGTTACAGCCGCAATCTGGATCTCTCGTCTGCGTTGCATGTCGTAAAGGTTGAGCGCGGTGTTCGTGAGGGTTCGGTTTCGCGCGAACCCGACTGCCCGATATTTCGCGAGGCGTTCGCCAGTGCGCCGGCAGATGTGTTGGCGTTCAGGTTTTTGTCCGACAGGCCGTTCTCCGCCAGGATTTCGCTTTCCGGTGCACATGGCGAGACGACCCGTCAGATAGGCGAAACGTCGCTGGCTTTTGAAGGGGTGATTTCAAACGGTCTTGCCTACGCGGCTCGTGCCGACTGGCGAATGCATGGAGGAACCAATCTTGTGGTTTATCTGCGGGCGAAGACCGGTTACGATTTGCGCAGAGACGACTTCGGTCTCGGTCAACCCTGTCGGCAGTACGCCGAGCCGTTTGACGCCGACTTCGACGAGCTGATGGCGGATCACATAGCCGACTACCGCCGCTACTACGATCGCGTGCATCTGCGCATAGCAAGACCGGGTTCCACGGTCTGGAAGACGTTTTCCACAAGCGACAAGATTGCATATGTGCGACGCGGAGTAAAGCATCTTGCCATGCCGACGCTGGACGATGCTGTGGCCGATCTTGTCGAGACGCAGTTCAACCTGGGCCGCTACCTGCTCATATCATCTTCGCGTCCAGGCACGTTGCCGGCGAATCTTCAAGGGGTGTGGAACAACCGCAACACTCCGCCGTGGCACAGCGATTACCACACGAACATAAATCTTCAGATGAATTACTGGGCTGTTGATACGGCAAACCTTTCGGAACTGTGGGATCCCGTGATCGATTGGCTGCTTGCCGCGAACCGCACAGCCGCCCGGGAAACCGCTTTGGCCTTTCCCGGAAAGAAGGGCGTTGCGTACAGAACTTCGCTCAACGCATTTGGCGGCGGTGGCTGGCGATGGAATTTCGCAGGTGCCCCGTGGATGGCTGTTATGGCATACGATCACTACCGTTTTACGCGTGATGTGTCGTATCTCCGCGAAAAGGCCTGGCCTGTACTTGCGGATGCGGCAGAGTTCATGATGACGCATCTCGTCTATGGACCGGACGGCACTCTGCTTGTCAAGGACGGCTGGAGCCCCGAGCACGGTCCGATTGCCGACGGCGTAATGCACGACCAGCAGATAATGGCGGAACTCCTTTCTGCGGCGGTAGAGGCTGGCGCGGTTGTCGCGCCGGAGAGCGATCTGGTGAAGCGCGCCGCAGAAACGCTTCCGCGACTTGGCGGCAACAAGATAGGTCGTTGGGGGCAGCTCCAGGAATGGCAGCAGGATTTGGATGTGAAGGGCGACGAGCACCGCCATACATCCCATCTCTTCGCAGTATATCCGGGGGCGACCATAACCAGGGCGGCAACTCCTGAACTTGCCGGCGCGGCAGCGGTATCTCTCGCCGGACGCGCGACAACAAAGGATTCGCGCCGCAGCTGGACCTGGCCTTGGCGCGCGGCGCTGTGGGCGCGTCTGGGCGACGGAGAGAGTGCTTGGCGGATGCTTACAGGGCTTGAGAGGTACAACACTCTTCCAAATATGTTTGCCACGCATCCGCCTTTTCAGATAGACGGCAATCTCGGCATGGTGGCATCCGTTTGCGAGATGCTGGTGCAAAGCCATGAGACGACGCGAGACGGCAAGGTTTTGATACGGCTTCTGCCTGCACTGCCGAAGGCTTGGCCGACAGGTTCCGTAAAGGGACTTCGCGCACGCGGAGGATACACCGTAGACATAGCGTGGATGGACGGCAGAGTCATCGAATACACCATTTCTGGCGGTGACGAAAAAGGATACGCGGTGGCGAAGTGACGGAACTTTTCGACACGCATGCCCATTTCGAGGGAAGTCGGGCGGAGACGGCCGCCATGCTTCTTCGCGCGGCTCAGGCCGGGGTCGCGCGTGTTATGGCCGTAGGGGGAAGCGAATCTCTCAATGCTGGCGTTGAACTTGCGGCGGAATGCGGCGCTGCGGCTGGGGTGAAAGCATGGCGGTGCATCGGCTGGGACAGAGATCAGATTGAAGCGAAGCGTCCTCCTCTCGATTATACCGGCGTATCTGCAGTCGGCGAAATAGGCCTTGACTACCACTATTCTCCAGAGACGCGCGACAAACAGGTCGTACTGATGGGCGACCAGCTTGAGGCGGCGCGAGCTCTTGGTTTGCCGGTTGTCATACACACGCGCGATGCCGACGACGATACGCTGGGGCTTTTGCGCGAGATACCGTCCAAGGGCATAATCCATTGCTTCACAGGCAGCCCCGCCTTTTGCCGTAAGCTTCTTGATCTCGGCTTCATGATATCAATATCGGGCATAGTCACGTTTCGTGCTGCGGACAATGTGCGCGAATCGGCTCTTGTCGTGCCAGACGATCGAATTCTGATAGAAACGGATACGCCGTTTCTTGCGCCTGTCCCGCTGCGCGGGAATGCCAACGAGCCTGCTTTTGTGGTGCATACGGCGAAGTTTCTGGCGGAGCTCCGGAAAACCCGGTTCGAAGATTTCGCCGCTATCACCACACGCAATGCAATGCGTATTCTGGGGGGCGGAAAATGACATTGGCAGCTGCATTTCTAGCCGTTGCAATAGCAGTTCCGAAGCCTGGCCAGCGTCTGCCGTATGTGGAGCATTGTTATGTGATAGGCGCAACCGAGCCAGGTGTTACAAACGTAGTAGTGCAAGGCGTCGACGTGCCTGTTTACAGAACCGGCGCATGGGCGGCGTATATTGACGTCAAAGAAGGCGAGAACACAATAACCGTATCCTGCGACGAATTCGGAAGGCACAGCGAGACTTCCCGTACATTCCGCGTGGCGTCAAAACCTGTGCCCAAGGCCGAGCCTTCCGTATCTGTTTCCACAAACAAACCCGCCGAGCGCGTCTACACAAAGTTGGAGTATGCTGCAGACGAGGCGCGGCCGCATCCGTCCGCAAAACAGCCGGGCGAATTGACGGTGGTGATCGATCCCGGACACGGCGGCGCAAAAGATCTCGGGTGCATCTCTCCGCACGGGTGGTGCGAGAAAGAGGCGAACCTCCTACTTGCGGAGGCGCTTCGCGAAAAGCTGGTGAATCTTGGCTACAGGGTTGTATTGACACGTCGTAACGACCGTGCGATCGAGCTGTATGAACGCCCGAAGGCGATTTACGCCGTAGGTGGCGACGCATTCATTTCAATTCACCACAACGCCCCGGCCGCGGACCGCGATGCGAGCAAGATACGGTATGCGGCGGTATATTCATGGAACCCTCTCGGAGAGAAACTTGCAAAGGCGATTGCGGCAAGCATGGATGCGGCATGCCATGAAGAGCTGAAAAGCAATGGCGCCATGCACGCCAACTTCGCCGTGACGCGAAATCCTGAAATACCGAGCTGTCTGATAGAGGCTGACTTCATCACCAGCCCGGAGGGCGAGGAGGCCGCGTGGGATCCCGTCCGTAGGAATCGCCTTGCGGAAGCCATCGCACGGGGATTTGCCGACTGGCACTCAAACCACTAACGACTAATATGGTATAATAATCTTATGACAACGAGACGTGCGTTTATATCGAAGGCAGGTGCTTTTGTCGCATCAGGATGCGCTGTCGCCAATGATGAAGCGACAAATGAAACAGGCGCTGTTGCAGACGGGCATCAAGGAATACGTGTGCGTTTTCTTGGTTCCGGCGCGGCAGGATGGAATTCGGAATGGCTGAAGAAGTCTCCGCACATGCGCCGCCAGTCGAGTGTTTTGCTGGACGGCAGGGTTCTGATAGACTTTACTGAATGTTCGTTTGAAATGCTTCCCGAAGGGTCTCGTCCGGAAGTGCTTTTCCAGACTCATTCGCACGGCGATCACTACAATCCGACAGCGGCCGTCAAAAGCGGGGTGAAGCGCATCTATGTGCAGGAAACATGGGCGTCTGCTGCGCGCGAAGATATCGAAAGGACCGCCCAAAAACTCTCCCTGCCTGCGCCCGAGGTTGTTGCGCTTCCGTTTGGCAAGCCTGTCGACGAGTGCGGAATGCGCTTTACGGGGGTTCCTGCAAACCACAGTACATCCCGCGTCACCGACGGTGTGCTTGAGCGCGCTTCGCTGTATTTGGTCGAGAAGGGCCCGGCACGCCTGCTGTATGCCGTGGATACGGGCGGATTGATGGGCGACGCCGCGCGTATGATCGGCATAGACCCGCACATACACAGAGACAATTACGGAAAATATTCCAAGAGCGGATCGTATGTCGCCGAGCCTAAAGCCATAACAGCACTTGTCATGGAAGCCACTGACGGCGATTCAGACGATGATTTTCGCCAGTTCGTACATTCCAGCGTGCAGAATGTGCATCGTATTGTCCAGATGTTGAAAAAGCACAAGCGCTATTCTCCCCCGTCTGGACAGTGCGCATACATTACCCACCTTGGCCTAAAGTATCGCGCTTGGCCGTCGGAGCAGATCGATGCGGAACTTCCGGAAGGGATGCGATCCGCCGGCGACGGGCTTGAGGTTGTTCTCGGTTGAGCGCCGAATTTGGTATAATACTCAAACAAAACCATGAAAAGAATTCTAACCATTCAGGATATCTCCTGTGTCGGGCAGTGCTCCACGACGGTCGCGTTGCCGCTTGTTTCGGCCTGCGGCGTTGAGTGCGCTATACTGCCGAGTGCAGTCTTGTCGAATCATACCGGCGGCTTTTCTAGCTGGACTTATGCCGACTTGACTGGCGAACTTTCGAATGTCGAACGCAAGTGGCAGGAATTGGGGATAACTTTCGATGCCTTTTACACCGGTTATGTGAGCGAGAGCCAGATAGACCCGATCCTTTCCATAATGTCCAGTTGCGCAGCGCCGGGTGCGATACGCATAGTCGATCCTGCCATGGCAGACAACGGTCGCCTCTATGCCGGTTTCGCAGACGATTTCCCCGTAAAGATGGCAAGGCTTTGCAACGGCGCCGACTACATACTGCCGAATCTCACCGAGGCCGCGCTTCTTGTCGGCGACGAGCCGCACCTTGAGGGCTACACTCGTGACGACATAGAGTTTCTCATTACGAAGCTGCACGGTCTTGGCGCCAAGAATGTGGTGTTGACTGGTGTTTCGTTCAATCCTGGCGAACTCGGCAGCGCGGTCAGCGACTGCCAAAAGGTCGAGTACGATTTCAATCCGCGCATCGACCGCATGAGCCATGGAACTGGCGACATATACGCATCTGTGTTCGCAGGCGCGCTAATGAGAGGCCGCACTGCGCTTGAGGCCGCCGCGCTCGCTGCCGATGTTGTTTGCGAGGCGATCAAGGCCACGGACAGCGACCATTGGTACGGCGTAAGCTTCGAACGGGCCATTCCTTTTCTTGCCAAAGAGTTTACCGAGGATTGTCCGGCATGATTTTTGCCATCGTTCTTGCTGCCGCTATAGGTTGGACTGGTCTTGAGCCCGAGTGCCATATTGGCGGGCGCAAGATGTCCGCAGGATATATGCAGGGCAAGGTCGCGCTCGTCTGCCGCTGGAGCGTGGATTCGCGCGAAGGACGCGAGGCGATGTCGAGGCTGCAGCGAGTCTGGCAGAGCTACAAGTCAAAGCCATTTGTCGCCATTGGCTCTCTGATTGATGGCGACGACTCGGCGCAAGAGGCGAAGTCGTTTGTGAAAAAGGAGGAATTGACTTTTCCGGTCTACTGCAATGCGGGGCTGGAAAAAGGTGCGCCTGTCTTTGCAAAGTCGCCATGGTTTTACGTAGTCGATGCCACTGGTCAGATTTCATACAAGGGAACGGATGCGCGCCTGGCCGAAGAGCGTGTGGTGCTGGCTCTCACCGACTACGCCGTGCCGCCTAATGCGGCCTACTTGCGGCGGCTTATCGACAGCGAGCTTGATGTGCTGCCCGGGCGCGCGTATATGCACATTTTGGAGTTCAGGAAGACATACCCGGCTGCGGCCGCCGACTATGACGCGAGTTTTGACGGACTCAAGGTGCGGAGCGAAGTCGTAAAGATGGCCCAGCTTGAGGCGTTTTCCGCCAAAGCGAAAGATTTTGATCCGAACGCGGGCAAGGCTGCGCTTAAAAGTCTATTGTCCAAGATATCCACAACGGCGCGGGCCTACGAACCTTTCAAGAGCCATTCCGATCCGGCGATCGTACAGGAGGCGAAGAACTGCCTTGCGGATCTCAAGTGGACCGAAGCCGCGCTGAAGGCGCATATAAAGAAGTGAAAGGTGGAATAGCATCATGAACACGATAACCGAAATTCTGGAGAGGAACGCAAGCGAGTGGCCGAACGACATCGCTTTGGTGGAGGTCGACACGCCTGACGAGGGCAAGCAGAGAACCTGGAAGGAGGCGGAGCTCGTCGAATCGGTGCCTGACAAGGAATACCGCCATGAGATGACGTGGCGCGATTTCGACGAGAAGGCCAACCGGTTCGCAAACTTCCTCCTTTCGCGCGGCTACAAAAAGGGCGACAAGGTTGCGATTCTTCTGATGAACTGCATCGAATGGTTGCCGATATATTTCGGCGTCCTGAAAGCAGGATGCATGGCCGTGCCGTTGAATTTCCGCTATACGGCGGATGAGATACGCTACTGTCTCGATCTCGCGGACGCGAGCGCACTGGTGTTCGGTCCGGAGTTTACAGGCCGTGTCGAGCAGTTCATAGACAGAGTGTCGAAAGTGAGAACCCGGCTTTATGTAGGCGAAGACTGCCCGACGTTCGCGGAGCCGTATCGCGCCCTCATAGACTACTGTTCGTCTCGCTCGCCGTCCGTCAAAATGACGCAGGACGATGAAGCCGCGATATACTTCTCCAGCGGAACCACTGGTTTTCCGAAGGCGATCGTCCTGCAGCACCGTTGTCTCGTGCACAGCTGCAAGGTGGAGCAGGCCCATCACGGCCAGACCAAGGACGACTGTTTCCTCTGCATTCCGCCGCTATACCACACTGGCGCGAAGATGCACTGGTTTGGCAGTTTTCTCGTCGGCGGGAGGGCCGTGCTGCTCAAAGGCGTGAAGCCTGAGTGGATACTTCGCGCGGTGAGCCGCGAGCATTGCACGATAGTGTGGCTTCTCGTTCCGTGGGCGCAGGATATCTTGGACGCGATAGAGCGCGGTGATGTGAAACTCGAAGACTACGAGCTCTCCCAGTGGCGACTCATGCATATCGGCGCTCAGCCTGTTCCGCCAGCGCTTATCAAGCGCTGGAAGAAGGTTTTCCCCAGTCACGATTACGATACGAACTACGGGCTTTCGGAGTCAACGGGGCCCGGCGCCGTGCATCTCGGCGTTGAGAACATCGATCACGTTGGAGCTATAGGAATTGCAGGGTTTGGATGGCAGACGAAGATCGTCGGGCAGGACGGCGTCACGCCCGTAAAGCCGGGCGAAGTCGGCGAGCTGGCGCTGAAAGGCCCAGGCGTGATGAAAGAGTATTACAAGAATCCAGAGGCTACGGCTGAGATCCTCAAAGAGGATGGCTGGCTTCTAACTGGCGATATGGCCGAAGAGCGCGAAGGGTTCATCTATCTCGTGGATCGTGCGAAGGACGTCATCATCAGCGGCGGCGAGAATCTGTACCCGGTGCAGATTGAAGACTTCTTGCGGTCAAATCCAGCCGTGAAAGATGTCGCCGTGATCGGATTGCCGGACGCGCGACTCGGCGAGATCGCCGCGGCGATAGTGTCCGTCAAGGAGGGGGCGACCCTCACTGAGGCGGAGGTAAACGATTTCTGCCTGGGGCTTCCTCGCTACAAACGTCCGCGCAAGGTGATCTTCGCGGAAGTTCCGCGAAACCCGACAGGCAAAATCGAAAAGCCCAAGCTGCGCCGGATGTACGGCGCCGCGGGGCTTGTGGCCCAGCAGAACGGCCTTGCTGTTTGAATTGAAAAAAACATAAAGGAGAGAAACATGTCACTCAACATTGTGTCAAAGATCGACGGACGCGTTGCCGTCAAGAACGTCCTCATGAGCGTAAGCGACAAGACCGGGCTCGAAACATTCGTGCCTGCGCTCGTCAAGGCCTGCCCCGGCGTCAAGATATACTCGACCGGCGGAACCTACTCAAAGGTGAAGGAGATCCTGGGAGCGGACGCCGACAAGACTCTCGTCGCCGTCTCCGACTACACTGGCCAGCCCGAGATGCAGGGCGGGCTCGTGAAGACTCTTGATTTCAAGATATATCTCGGTCTCCTCTCCGAGACATACAACGATGCGCATCAAGCAGATCTCAAGCGTCTTTCCGCTCAGCCGATCGACATGGTTGTCGTAAATCTTTATCCGTTCCAGGCGACTGTCGCCAAAGAGGGCGTGACGCCCGAGATGGCACGCACCAACATCGACATAGGCGGCCCTTGCATGGTCCGCGCAAGCGCGAAGAACTATTTGCGCGTCGCGTCTGTCACCGACCCGACCGACTACGCCAGCATAGCGACAGAGCTCGCCGACCACGGCGGTACGATTGGACTCGACACTCGCTTCAAGCTGATGAAAAAGGCGTTTTCCCATACTGCGGAATACGATACGGCCATTTCCAGGTTCTTCACCTCCCGCACATGGGAGGAAGTCGACAACACCTACGAGAAAGTCCAGGGCTGAGACGTCCGGGCGAAGGGGAAAAATAGTTATGAAAGACCTTAAAGAAGCATATCGCACAATCGAGGCGGATCATTTCGCGCCGGCGATGGAGATTTCGTTTATAGACGGCGCGAACCGTCAGACATTTCATTACGAGAAGGTTACTTGGAACATCGGCGGCGAGGAGAAGGGGCTTCGCTACGGCGAGAACCCCGGCCAGGAAGCCGCGCTCTACCGGCTTGTGAACGGCAATCTTGTGCTTGGCGATGTTGAGATGCTTCAGGCGGGGCAGTACCTTGCTTCCGTGCCGGAACTTCTCCAGTCCGGCAAGCACCCCGGCAAGACCAACGTCACCGATACCGACAATGCTCTCAACATCCTCAGGTATCTGATGGAGAAGCCTACCGCCGTAATCGTCAAGCACAACAATCCGTGCGGCGTGGCGACGGGCTCCACTCTCGCCGAGGCATACTTCCGCGCGAACAAGGCAGACCGCCTTGCGGCGTTTGGTGGAGCGATCGCCTTGAACCGCGAGTGCGATCTCGAGACGGCTAAGCTGATAGTCGAGAACTACGCTGAGGTTGTCGTCGCGCCGGATTTCAAGCCTGGTGTGATGGATCTGTTTGCGACAAAGAAGAACCTGCGCGTTTTCAGGATTCGCAACATGTCGCGTCTCGCGGATTTCGTCGCGAAACACGTGGTAGACTTCAAATCGCTAATAGACGGCGGTATAGTCGCTCAGACATCGTTCAGTGCGAATGCCCGCAAGCCAGAGGACTTTATGTCCGCCTACTGCAATCGCAAGATAACCGACAAGGCGACTGGCGAAGTTCGCTTCGAAGAGCACAAGATCGCGCGTCAGCCTACGGCGAAGGAATATGAAGACCTGGTCTTTGGTTGGCTCGTCGAGGCTGGTGTTACATCCAATTCCGTGCTCTATGTAAAGGACGGCGCAACCGTTGGTATCGGCACGGGCGAACAGGATCGCGTTGGTGTCGCCGAAATTGCGCGCGACAAGGCCTACACGAAGCACGCCGACTGGATCGCCTGGGAGAAGTACCAAAAACCATACAACGATCTGCGCCTTGCGTTCGGCGAGGATGACGGCGCCAAAAAGCAGGCCGAGATCATGGAGCAGACGAAGGCCGAGAAGGGTGGACTGCCCGGATGTGCGATGGTCTCCGATGCGTTCTTCCCGTTCAGGGACGGCGCAGAGGTCGGCATTCGCGAAGGCATTACATCGATTGTCCAGCCCGGCGGTGCGATACGCGATTGGGATGTAATCGATTGCTGCAACGACGCCGGCGTCGCGATGGTCTTTACCGGCCAGCGCAGCTTCCGCCACTGATCTAAGCCAAGGAATGGAGGACGGATAACATGTTCATCACATGTCTCGATCTTGAAGGCGTGCTTGTGCCGGAAATATGGATAGCCTTCGCGGAGAAAGTCGGCATACCAGACTTCCGCCGCACCACGCGCGACGAGCCCGACTACGACAAGCTCATGCACTACCGGATCGACCTGCTCGACAAGCATGGTTTCGGGCTTAAGGAGATAACGGACGTCATAGCGTCCATCCAGCCGCTCATCGGTGCAGAGGAGTTTCTCGACCGCTTGCGCGAGAAGACGCAGGTGCTCATACTCTCCGACACGTTCGACCAGTTCGGGCGTCCGCTTATGAAGAAACTTAATTGGCCTACGCTCTTCTGCAACTCGCTTATCGTCTCGCCAGAAGGCAGGATAACGGGCTACAAGATGCGCTGTCCGCAGTCGAAGCTCACGACTGTCAAGGCGCTGCAGAGCTGCGGTTTCGATACGATCGCCGCTGGCGACAGTTTCAACGACCTTGGAATGATTCGCGGATCGAAGGCGGGCTTCCTGTTCCGTTCGACGGACGAAATCAAGAAAGCCAACCCCGATCTTGCCGCGTTCGAGACGTACGACGATCTCGTAGATGCCATATTCTCTGTAATCAAATAAACCAATCAATCAATAACGAACGAAAGGATTCTTCCGTGAACAAGAACATAGTATGCATAGGCGCGGGTTACATAGGCGGTCCGACAATGGCTGTGATAGCCAAGATGAACCCCGATCGCAAGGTTGTCGTGGTTGATATCAACAAGGATCGTATCAATGCATGGAACTCCGATGACTATGCGCTTCCCATTTATGAGCCTGGACTTGTGGACGTCGTCAAAGCGGTCCGCGGGAAGAACCTCTTCTTCTCGACCGACATTGAAGGCGCGGTGAAAGAGTGCGACATAATCTTCGTTGGAGTCAACACCCCGACCAAGACGTTCGGTCGCGGCGCCGGACGTGCCAGCGATCTCCAGTACTGGGAGGCCACCGCGCGTGAAATAAAGAAGTTCGCGAACGGCGGCAAGATTGTCGTTGAGAAATCCACCCTGCCAGTACGCACGGCTGCTGCGATGGAAGCGATACTTAACGCCGACGAGTCGGCGCACAGTTTCACCGTGCTTTCCAACCCTGAGTTTCTCGCTGAAGGGACTGCCATCAAAGACCTTCTCGAGCCCGACCGTGTGCTTATCGGAGGCCCTCAGGACGAGGCCGGTCTCGCGGCGATTCGTGAAGTAGTCGATATCTACGCCACGTGGGTTCCGAGAGAAAAGATACTTACGACCAATGTGTGGTCTGCCGAGCTAACCAAGCTCGCCGCAAATGCCTTTCTCGCTCAGCGCGTGTCGTCCATAAACGCCATCGCCGGACTCTGCGAAGCGACTGGCGCCGATGTTGAAGAGGTCGCGCGCGTTATGGGCGCAGACCATCGCATAGGACCGAAATTCCTCAAGGCCGGTCCGGGATTCGGGGGCAGTTGCTTCAAGAAGGATGTCTTGAATCTCGTCTACCTCTGCGAAACGTTCGGGCTTCATACTGCGGCGCAGTACTGGCAGGGCGTAATTGCCATGAACGAACACCAGCAGGAGCGCATCGTATCGCGGCTTCTCGCTGCGATGTTCAACACGCTCGCCAACAAGCGCGTCGCGCTGTTTGGCTTCGCGTTCAAGGCCGACACGGGCGATACGCGCGAAACTCCTTCCGGAACGGTCGCGCGTCTGCTCAACGAGGAACGCACGCGAATCGTCATAACCGACCCTAAGGCAATCCCCAATGCGAAGAAGGATCTCGCGGACATTGTCGGCGACGGATCGCATCTCTCCTTCGAAGATGATCCATACGAGGCTGCAAAGGGAGCCGACGCGGTTCTGCTTATGACTGACTGGAAGCTTTACCCTACGTTGGACTGGAAGCGCATATTCGATTCCATGCGCAAGCCCGCGCTCGTGTTCGACACGCGCAACTGCCTCGACCGTGCGGCATTGGAGAAGATAGGATTCAAGGTTCTCAATGTAGGCAAGTGACAATGGCTGCGCGCGCGATAGTTTCGCTCGGCTCGAACATAGAACCGAGGGCGGAATATCTTGCGCGCGCCATTGAGGCGCTTTCGGCCCTGCCGGGAACGCGCCTTTTCAAGGAGGGCCCCGTCGAAGAGACGGAGCCCGTCGATGTTCCTGCTGAATTCGCCCGCATGAAGTTCCTCAACCAGATTGTGATTTTCGATACTTCGCTTGAGGTTCACGACTTCTCGCGCCGCATGCACGCAATAGAGGACGCCCTCGGACGTGTCAGAACCGTGAGGAACGGTCCGAGGACAATCGACATAGACCTGATAGATTTCGATGGGCTTCACATTAATGAACCCGACCTCACACTTCCGCACCCCAGGGCCGGCGAGCGCGACTTCATAAAACAACCTCTTCGGCGCCTGATGAGTGCTTGCGGCATGCAATGTCTGAGCCTTTTTGAATGACCTCCGGTCCGTGATGCTCTCCCGGCCTTCGGCTGTCTCGCGTTTTCTTTCGCGCAGAGGGGTGCTGCATTTGCGTTCTGGGCTCTATCAGCGCGATCGCGATCGCATTTGTGGTGGCGCTTGACACGTTTGGGTATTTTGGGTATACTACACTTCCGTCAAGACCGTATCAGGAGTTTGATGAGCACTGAGAGACAGAATGGACTGCCGTTCGCGGTGTCAAGATCGAGCCGGGTGACGCTTGTGGAACAAGTCGCCACGGGGCTGCGCCGCTGCATAATGTCCGGCTTCTACAAGCCGGGTGACGTTCTGCCGACGACGCGCGACCTTGCCGAGATGCTCGGCGTGAGCCGTATTGTCACGCGCGCAGCGGTGCGCGAACTCGCCGAAGCGGACCTCATCAATCCAAGGCCGAGCGTCGGCTGCGTCGTCCTCGGAAGCGGCGAGCGGCGGTGGAAAGGACATGTGCTGCTTGTGCTGCGCAACAATGTGGGTGGATATTACGCGAACGTATTTGCAGCGGTTCTCCGCAGCTGCCTGGTCAAGGACGGCTGGCTATGCACATCAATCTGCGTCATGGAACCGTCGGGCGGGCATCCTTCCGACTTGGCGGAACTCCGGGCGAGTGTGGCGAATCCAGTCAATCTTGCCATTGTCCTTTTCGACAACCCCGCCGCCGAAAAGTTCCTTTCCGGATCAGGCATTCCGTTTGTGGTACTGGGGGACAAGAAGACCTGTCGGCTTCGAGGCTGCAAAGGATACCTGCACTACGACCGCGCCGCGCAGGGCGAACGATTCGCCGCCGCATGCCTCGCGGAAGGTGTGAAGTCCATCGTCCATGTCGGCACGCGCGATTTCGACGATGTGCGCACGGCGCTCCGCAAGGTAGGCATCGGCTGCAAGTCTTGGTTGCTCGACGAACCGCCGCCGTACAGTTCGTCAGACGCCTATGCCGAACTTGCAAGAGACGCGTTCGCCAGTTTTCTGAAGTCCGGCAAGTCGCTGCCTGACGCATTCTACTTTTCCGACGACTATCTCTGCGCGGGCGCGCTCGCCGCGATATCGGACGCCGGAATCCGCGCCCCGCAGGACGTGCGCATCGCGACATGGGCGAACAAAGGGAACATCCCCGTCTACGCGCGAGCACTCTCGCGCATCGAGCTCGACCCTTGGAAAGACGCAGAGGCTACGCATGCATTCTGCAGGGAAATACTTTCCGGCAAGACACCCGGCGAACCTCCCGTGTTCGCGCCCGTGTGGATTGAGGGCGAAACTTTTACCGTTAAATGCAAAAACCAAACGAAAGGAACCAAATGAGAAAACTATTGCTTGTGGCTGGCGTCATGTCTGCTTTTGCGCAGGCATTCGGCGCAAGCGCGACGTCGGTGACGTCCGTTGTCTGGACGAAGCCAGAAGAGTCGCTTCAGTGGAAAACCATCATGTCAACATCGGCGCCAATTGCGCTGAACTGGCCTGATGGCGCGGCGTCTGCGAGGCTGACGGTTTCCTGGCACGGAACGACGCTGGGCACCTCGACAGTCTCCGACACAAGCGCAAAGACTGCGACGCTTCCGCTTGGCGCGTTTCCGGCTGTCCTGGAAGACGAGCGCATCGTCGATGTGTCGATCGAGTATCTTGGCGGAAGCGAGAATGTGCTTGATTCCGCGTCCGTCAGACTCGGCTACGTGACGGGCATCGGTTCCAGTCCGACACGTCTAGTCACTGATGCAAACGGGAAACCGTGGGATTGCGTGGACAAGTCGGCGGTGCTTCAGATTCCCGAGGATGCGACTGCTCTGACGGTCGATGGGGTGACGCAGAATATCGGCACACCTCCAGGATGGTGGGAGTGGTCGGGCATAGCCAGTGGCTCTCACGACTTGGAACTTGATACAGCTTCTGGGGACTATATGGCCAGCCTCCAGCGCTACAGCGATGGAACGATTATGACCATATGGTGAAAGCCAGGATTGCCGCAAAAGGCAATCGACACTCTTATTCTGAAATCTCAAACAAACATCCAGAAAGGAAAACGAAAATGAAGAACATCATGGTGGCAGTAGTTGGCATGGCGGCTTTTGCGTCGTCTGCATCCGTCACAATCTCCGACGTCATCGTGCGTCAGCAATGGCCGTGGAACGGCAAGGTCAATATAGACTACATCCTCCACGGCGAAGAGGGTTCGCAGCATGACATCGCGGTCACACTGCGCAACGGCTCAACGGTCATAACAAATGAATACGGTTCGCTTTCGGGCGACCTGATCGGCGTAACGCCCGGCGCAAGGCGAATCGTGTGGGATCCGTCATACAACAGTCCGACGTATGCGGAAGCGTTGATGGTCAATTTCTCGGCATCTCTCTCCACGGCAGATGACGACAACACCTATATGATTGTCGATCTCTCCGGTGGATCAAGTGCGTCTGAATATCCGGTTTCTTTCATGAGTGCCCCGCCCGCTGGCGGCTGGACGGACGAATACAAGACCGACAAGCTCGTTCTGCGCCGTATTCCCGCCGGAACCGCAGTCCTTGGCGCGCCGGATTCCGAACTCACGGATATAGGCGTTGCAATCGGCAATATCGCAAATATACAGAAGCAGCGTTATACGACATTTGCGAATTCGTTCTATGTGGCAATTTTCGAGACGACGCAGAAGCAGTTCATCAATGTGATGGGATACAACCCGATTACATCGACTGTCGTGCTTGGTCGTGGTGCATGGGAGGGTGATGCCAATCCTGTCATAAATGCGAATTACCAGCTTTTGCGCGGGACAAACTCGTTTGTAAAGGCGAGTGACGGTGCGGGTGGAATTTGGCCTGATCATGCCGAGACGAGCTTTTTTGGCGTCTTGAATTCCAAACTGCCTGCCGCTGCGCTTTCTGCGGCTGGTCTCAGCGATTACGAAATGGAGTTGCCAACAATTAGCCAGTGGGAATACGCCTGCCGAGCAGGCACGACGGGTGCGTGGAACAATGGAACGACGATTACCAACTCGACAAAGGATGCCAATGCAGACCTTGTCGGCTGGTATGGCAGATCGACAGACAAGGCATCGACCATTTGTCAAAAGGTCGGGCAGCTTGAGCCCAATGCGTATGGTCTCTATGATATGCACGGTAATGTTGCGGAGCTGACTCGCGATAGGATTTTCAGCTATAATTCCTCTAATGCTTCGCAGATTTGGGCTGAATCTAGCTATGTTGACCCCTTGCTCTATAATAAACAAGGGGAGTCGACATGCTATGTCTACGCTTGCGGAGGGTTTCTCTATCGCGGCACTTATTCAAACGACGAAATGATTCAGGATGGCAATGTAGGAGGGATTGTGGGTATGCGGTCGTCATCGGTTGTTGCCAGACAATATAACGAATCTAATGCTATGAGGAGTGTCAGGACTGGTTTCAGAATTGCCTTGACGCCCAAGCGCTAATACGCACGGAAAATGCAGCGGGATGCAATCGCTTTGGCGCTGGTTGCGCTTGCAGTGCTGCCAGTCTGTGCGTCTGATGTCGAGGTTTGGTCCGCCGATCGGCGGATCGAATCTCCAGTAGAATTGCATGGGAAGGGGCTTCGCATCGAGTCAGGCGTCCGTGTGACGTTCGTCGGCGAAGGGTCTCTGCTTGTCCAGGATGCCGCTGTCGAATGCCGACGCGTGACGTTCGAGGCGGAGGGAACTCTGACAAACCGATTCAGAATCTCCGTCTTGAAGGGCAGGGCCGATTTCCAAGACTGTGAATTTCGCGCCATCCGCTCGTTCACACCGGCTGGCGCGAAGATGCACTGGATCGAGGGCGGCATCTGCATCAATCAGGGAAGCGGTTCGCACTTTTCGCATTGCACATTCTCCGCCTGCTCGCCAGTGATGGTCATGAGTTCGCACGGCTGCGAAATCGACGGCAATCTTTGTGTGGGTGGGGAGAGGGGGTTCTCGCTTCTGCAGTGCCGGAACGCCCGTATCTTGGCGAATGAGTTCTGGGGCATGACGGACATTGCCATCAAGGCCAGTCACATCAAGGATTCGGAATTGTTCATGAATCGGTTTACGCGTTGTGCGACGGGCGTGCGCCTGAGCTGGTGCTCCGATGCGCGGCTTTCCGGCAACGCGTTCTTCGATTGCGTGACGGGGTTTTCCTTATGCGAGTGCGGGACCGGGATTGTGGAGAACGGCAACCGATTTGAAAATGTAAAATCAAGCAAGAAGGAGAAGGTGAAGTGAATGCGACAAAGATCATTGTCGCGGCGGCTTGCGTCGTTCTGGTGATTCCTGCAATCGCCCGTCCGATTCTGCAGCCCGAAGTAAAGGAATATCGTGCGCTTGGCGGCGCGTTTGACGCAAAGTCTCTGCCGGTCTTTCACCAAGACCAGCGCCAGTGCGAGATTGCCGCTGGTGAAACGCGGGCAAGGGGCATGGTCTCGGCTTGGGATGGACGGCGCACGAACGCTCGCGGCATCTACATCGCCGTTGCCGGAACAGGCGGCGGGCAAGTTCTCGCCGAGGCGTTCGGCCTTTCCGTGCCAGAGCGGGAGCAGGGTTACGCGATAGTTGCGAAGGACGGACGCGTCGCCATCGTGGGGCGTGATCCAGTGGGCGCACTTTATGGCGCTGTCACCTACGGGCAGATGTCCGTGGACGGGACTTGCGAAAATGCCGTCGTCCGCGACTGGCCGGACTACGCCTATCGCGGCGACATTTCGCTCGGACGCGGGCTTTACAATTTTGGAAACGGGGACAAGGATCGCAGGGACGGCATGAAGGCGGGCATCGACATGATGCTTCGCATGAAGCTCAATGTGATGAATGACTATTTCTGGATTAGGCCCGGTGCGTCCGAAGAATCCTACGCCTACTGGAGAGAGCTCACGCGTTATGCGGAAGAGCGCGGCATCTATGCTGACCCAAAAGAACATCATATGAGTGTGCGGAGCCGCGACGACAAGCCAGAGGGACTTGAAAAATTTTCAGACTGGCCGTGCGTCAAGACGCACAAATCCTGGCAGGACTACTATTATTGCTGGGCTGACGATGCGGCAACAGAACGCGCGGCGACCCGATACGCCGACTTTCTGGAAAAGATCGGCATCAACCGCGCATTCATCTGCCTTCACCCGGTGGACAATGGCTTCTGGCAGGATCCGGAAGGATGGAGCCGACGGTGCGAAAAATGCCGTGCACGATGGGATGACCATGAACGCTGGAAGGCGTCGGTCAACCAGTATGACATCTGGACGAAGGTTCTGAACGCGCGCCTGCCAAACGCTACCGTCTATTCGCCTGTCTATCCGTACACATTCTCCATGTTGACGACACCTGAGGAGAAGCGGACGGAGAAGTGGAAGGAGTCAATGCCGGAATATTGGAGCAAGGTTGACGCAGGCCTGAAAGGCAAGACGTTTTATTTCTGGAGCTGGATGTATCCGCGCGGCATTCTCGGGGAGCTTCGGCAACTCATGCCGACGCGACCGTTTTGCATTTCGGAGCCCTTTCTCGAAAGCGCCGGGCTGTTCGTCACCTTTCACCGCAAGATCGGTTCGGCGTTCGAGCCGACCATTTCGAACCGCATCATGTTGCGTAGCGGCGACTCCGACAAGAATTGGGAGTCGGTTGCGCTCTTTGCGGAATATGCCTGGAACATCAACGCACCTGGTGCGGAACCATACGACGGATCGACGTTTTACGACCCTCTTGTCGACCATACTGGCCCGAAAGATGTCATGGACGCACACCTTCACCGGATCTGCTTTGTCTATTGGGGTGAAGCTCTCGCACCCTTCATGGAGAAGGCGATGGCATCCGGCCTCATGCCGAAATATATCGAAGATCCCGGCTATTACCTCAAATATTGGAACAGTATCCGCCACGACCCGCTTTTCGATCCTAACATTAAAAAGACGGCCGACCTCGCAACGCATGTTCCGATGATCGAGGACTCGGCTGAGATGATGGACGGCCAGGTGCGGGCGGCGGAAGAGTGTGTCAAGGCGCTTGAAGAGGCGTCGGCGCATCTGGACGGAATCGACCGCTTCAAGAGGAAGTATTTCATGCGGCTCAAAAGAATGGCGCCGCAATGGCTCGCCGCCGCACGTACCAGAGCATGTGTACGCATGGCCAATGACGCCGTGGCGAAAGGGGACAACCCGACGGCGCTTTCCCTGCTCGAAATCGGGCGTCGGCAAATGGAGGCAGATTACGACGCAGCGGATCGCAATCTCCAGGCGCTTGCCGATGAGCCGACAACGTTAGACACTTGGCTAAAGCGTTCGCAATGGAAGCTTGGCCGTGCTTGGGCGACACAACTCTTCGATCGTGCGGAAGCCTCTGCAAAGATCACGTTCGCCCCGCGCAAGATCGGCAAAAAGGTCAAGATTGGAATCGTCGGCTCCGACAATCGCAGTGGTGATGGACGGGGCATCAAGGAATTCTTTGATTCGTTCGAAAACGTTGAGGCATCGCTCATGGCTTCTATAGACCGTTCTGAACTTGACAAGTACGACTGCGTATTCGTGCGCAGCGCGCCCTATGAAAAAGAGGCATTCTTCGACAATCTTCGCGCTTACGCCGAGTGGGGCGGGGGAGGTGTCTGGCTCGAAGGCTATATTTGCGGGCACAAGCGGTTTAGCACAAAGACACCTTTCCCGGAAATCGTCAAAACATCCCCAGAGCGCATGGAAAACCCAGGACGGGGCATGAAGTTCTCCGATGGGCGCGTTGGCGAGACGATGTACGTGGATTACTTCGAACTCATCCCGGGGCAGAGTGGGGAGGTGCGCGCGACCTCTACGGATGGGCGGCCAATTGCCGTGCGCGGCGAATGCGGGCTTGGGAAGGTGTTCTTCTGTGGAACGTTCTCCATAGCTTCCGTCGGCGGCACGTATGGGGCGAAGCCGCTCAAGCTTTTTGGCGCTAACGCAGAACTGGCGAAGGAAGCCGTTGAGTGGTTCACGGGCGTTCGGCTGGTTGACAAGCGCATGATTGGTGGAGAGGGTTTGAAATGACAGGTTCTAGCATTGCGCTATTTGCGGCTTTTACAATCTACAATATAGTTCCGTTCTCGTCGGGCTTTGAGGAGGTTGCGCAGTCCGACGCAGCGGAGCTTGCTGCGGTTGCGGGAGTAGATCTGCCGCTCTACTGCTTGACGCTTGATCCGGCAGGTGCACCGCCGCGCAAGTGGCTTGACGATGCCATGGCGAGCTACCGCAGATTTCAGGACGCGCTTGCCTATTCAGGGATGAAGCCGGGTGTTTTGGTGCAGTCTATCCTCGGACACGGATGGCGCGGTAGCATTGCGCAGACGAATCTCGTCGGTGCGGTGTGGACGAAAGCGGTCTGCTCAGACGGCGACGAACGGCGTTACTGTCCGCTTGACCCGGAGTTCGCTGCCTATATTGACGATGTTTTCACGGCAGTCGCCAAGGAGCGACCGGCGTTTATCTTGACTGACGACGATGTGCGCGCATATTCCGGCGGCCAGGCTGAGTGTTTCTGCGAAAGGCATGTCGCGCTATTCAATGCACGGATTGGGACCTCCTATTCACCATCCGAATTGCGCGAACGGATCAAGGTGGCGCGGTCGAATGATCCGGAATACGAGGCGTTTCTCGCAATCCAGCGCGAGACAGTTGAAGGCGTCCTGCGCCGCGCGCGCGCCGCAATCGATCGCGTCGATCCGACGATTCCAGCCGGAATTTCTGTCGCCGGGCAGGAGTACCTTTTCTGTGCGCCGATGGCTCGGGCAATCGCCGCCAGGGGGCAACGCCCCGTGATGCGCGCCCCTTGTTCGAACTACCTCAAGCGCATGAGCGCGGCGGAAGTGCCGATGCGCTATGCACGGATGCAGACGTTTGTCGAATACTACAAGGACGCCGGCATCGACATCCTCTGCGAAGCCGACACGTGGCCGTACAACCTCTGGAGCAAGACGGCCCGATCGTTTTTCACGCACATGACGCTTGGTGCGTTCTGCGGGATGTCTGGCGCCAAGGCATGGTGTGTCAATGCGCACAAAGCACCTGATATGCCCGTCTCGCGGAACTACACCCAGATTATGGCGGAGAACAGGGGGTTCCTTGATGCGCTCGTCAAGGAGGTCAGTGGAAGTGAGCCGGTTGGCATTTCACTTTTATGCCTGACCAATTTCCCCAATTGGCATGTCGTCAACAACCAGGACGAATACTTTTTCGATACGGGGGATGTAGAAGACTGGAATTTCGTCCCATTCACCGTTCCGTTCGGCATTCCATACAGGTTTTCGCGCGAACCTGCCGAGGGACTTTATTTTGCGCTCCAGACAGCTGGCGAGGTCGGACGGCTGTCGGACGACGATGTGCGCAATCTTTTCACGCGACCGGTCCTTGTCTTGAAAGAGGCGGCGGACGCCCTGCGCGCGCGCGGTCTTGACGGACTCGTCGCGGGGCGGTCGGTCGAGACGGACTACGGCTACAAACGTCTCCCATGGTTTCGCTTCTCCGAAAAGTTGAAGCAGCAAATCGTTTCGCAGGTCGACCACGTTGCCGGTGCGCCCGTCCCGTTCGTTGCAGGACACGACCAGGACGTGTTGATGCAGGCGCGGGCGAAGCCGGACGGCTCGTTCCTCGTTCTCGCCGTCAACCTCGCGTCCGATCCGATCCGGCGGCTCACGCTGCGCGCGCCGACGTCGTTCGGGACCGTCGAGCGGCTGCGCGGCGACGGCACGTGGGCGAAGGTGGCGTTCCGGCGGCTGGACGAATGGGTCGAGACGGACGTGCCCGTGGCGTTCGAGGAGGCCGTCGTCCTTCGCTTCCGTCCGCCACCGCCCGATCAGCAGCGGGTGCGCGTGTTCCTGACGTTTGACGACGGCGTGCGCAGCCATTTGCGCGTCGCGGCTCCTGAGCTCGAACGGCGCGGCTGGCGCGGCTTGTTCTGCATCGTGACGGACTGGATCGGGAAGGATGAACACAAGCTGACATGGGACGATGTCCGCGAACTGGTCGGGCGCGGACACGAAATCGCCGTCCATACCAAGTCGCACCCTAATTTGCGCGCATTGGCCGAAAAGGACGACAGGGTGCGTCTTCGCGAAGAAATAGCGTCGGCGCGGGATCGGATCGAGGCCGAGACGGGCGTGCGCCCGCGCTTCCTCTGCCTGCCGTATACCGCCGGACATCCGCTCGTCACCGAAATCGCGCGAGAGGCGGGGCTGGAGACGATGCTGCTGACCCGTCATGGGTTCGGCGTGTGGACCCAGCCCGGCGGCGTCGCGCGGTGCATTGACGAAATCGTCGCGCGCGGCGAAGATCGCGCCGACTTTCTCGTGCACGGCATCATGCCCGGCGACGGCGGCTGGAAGCCGTTCGTCTCCCGCGAGGCTTTTGTCGCCTATCTTGACGAACTCAAGGCGCTTGAACGCGCGGGACGCGTCGATCTCATGTCGGATTTCGACATGGCGGCGCTGCCGCTTCGCAAGGGCGCGCTCGTCCTTTCCTTCGACGACAGGAATTTTGCGGATTGGGAGAAGGCGATCCCGCTTTTCGACAAGTACGGCGCGCATGCCACGTTCTTTTTCTGCGGTCCCGTCGACGACGAGGCGAAGGGCCCCTTGAAGGCGCTGGCCGCAAAAGGGCATTCGATCGGATTGCACGGGCTGAAACACCAGAATGCGGACGACGCGGTGACGGCGATGGGCGCGGAGGCGTATTTCGCCGAGGAGATCGAACCGCAGCTTGCCGACTGCCGAGCGGCGGGCATCCAGATCACGAGCTTTGCCTATCCGAACAGTCGGTGTACGGACGAGACGGATGCGCTCTTCCGCGCGAAGGGCTTCACGCACATTCGCGGCGGACACAAAGGCGTTGCGCCCTACGACCCGAAGGGCGAGAAGCAGGCGGGACTTCAGCCGCTCCATGCCGTCGATCGGATTTTCTTCCCGACGTCCGAACGGGAAAATCAGTTCCGTCTCGACACCGTGATTGCAGGGGAGGCCTACCATACGGACATCGAAGACGTCCTTGCGTGCATTCGTCGCTGTGCGGAGCGCAACGAAGTGTTTGTGTTGACTTCGCACGGCATTGCGCCCGACGCCAAGCACATCAACATGAAGACTGAATGGCTTGAACGCATCCTCGCGACAGCGAAGGAATGTGGCGTTCCCTGCCTCGGCTTCGACGAATTATAATGAAGGGGAGAAAATGAAGATTCGTTTTGGGGGCTGCACGAGGGGTGCTGACGGTCGGCAGGAACGAGACCAAGGCACTCCCTCCGCGCAAAGCCGCGTGAGCGGCGGCGCACGGTTTCTTCTTCGCATCCTTGCGGCGATAGCCGTGGGTGCCGTCCTTGGGCTTGTCCTTCCCGATATCGGCGTCAGGGCGTTCAAGACGCTGAATCTCCTCTTCGCGCAACTTCTCAAGTTTATCGTGCCGCTGCTTATTCTCGGGCTTGTCACGCCGGCGATTGCAGATGTCGGCAAGGGCGCGGGGAAGATGCTCGTGGCTGTTGTCGTCGTCTCGTACTTCTCGACGGTTGCGGCCGGTTTCTTCGCCTATGGCGCAAGCGGCATCCTGCTGCCGCACTACATCACCCAAGGCACGTTTGAGTCCGTCGGCAACGGCAAGGAGTTCCTTCCTTTCTTCACGCTGAAGATACCTCCGGTGTGCGATGTCCTGACCGCGCTTGCCCTGTCGTTCATGGTCGGCGTCGGGATTGTCCATACCGATTCGGAGTCCTTGAGGCGAGCCACGTCGGATTTCGGTGCAATCGTCAAACTGACGATCATGCGCGTAATCATTCCGGGGCTGCCCATTTACATTATGACGATGATCAGCGAGCTGACGGCGTCCGGCAAGCTCTCCGTCATGGCCGGCGTCCTCTTCAAGGTCATCGGCACGGGCTGGGGGCTTACACTTGCTTTCCTTTTTGTTCTGTACATTGTGGCTGGCGCGGTCGCCGGGCGCAACCCGCTCGCATGTCTTTGGCGAATGCTTCCCGCTTATTTGACGGGGCTGTCCATCGCGTCGTCCTCTGCCGTCATACCGGTTACGCTGGAATGCTGCGAGCGGAACGGCATCTCGAAGAAGGTGCGCGATTTCGTCGTGCCGCTGTGCGCGAACGTCCACCTTGCGGGCAGTGCGATCAAGCTGCTGACAAGCGCTTTTGCAATTTCGATTCTCTACGGATTCGAGCTGCCGTTTGCGCATGTCGTGAACTTCATTTTCATCCTGGCCATCGCCGCCGTCGCGGCGCCGGGCGTGATGGGCGGGGTTCTGATGGCAAGCGTCGGATTCGTGGAGTCGATTCTTGGCTTTACGCCGGAGCAGACCGCGCTTCTCATGACGTTCTATCTCGCACTCGACGGCTATGGTCCGGCGGCGAACGTCACCGCCGATGGCGCGGTCGCTCTCGCGATGGATCGGTTCTTTGGCACGAACATTAACGATGAAAGGATCTGAAAGCATGCACAAGTTCTCTCACCCTGTGTTGCTCGCTGCAACTGTCGCGAGTGTGTCCTTGTCGGCGTACGCGGCGACAGTTCAATCGCTTACGCCAATCCCTGATTTCGATCACGCGAGCCCCAAGCGCCTTTGCGCACATCGCGGTTTTTCCACTATCGCGCCTGAAAACGGCATGGCCGCTTTTGGTGCGGCGGTTGCGCTTGGTGCGTCGGAAATCGAGTTTGACATCTGGTGGACGAAGGATGGCGAAATCGTCTCTATCCACGACCCTACGCTCGAGCGAGTCTCCAACGGCACAGGCAAGGTCTATGAACATACGTATGCCGAACTTGCCGCGCTGGATTTTGGCATCAAGAAGGGGGAGCATTTCACGGGAACGCGTATTGTCAGGTTTTCGGACATCCTTGCCATGTTCTCTCAGCGCGTGATAATGAACATCCATGTCAAGACCCCAGGCGGGGAATGGGACGACGAAGTTCTGAAGAAGGCGATCCGGCTGATAGACGAGTACGGCGCGCGCCGCCATGTCTATTTCATGGCGAACAGCACGGTCTTGCAGGATCAACTGGCGCGGCTTGCGCCCGACATCCCGCGCTGCATGGGCAACAGTTCCGACAACAAGTCCCATCCAGACATCGTCGACAACGCGATTGCGCACAAATGCCAGATGGTGCAGCTCTTCAAGCCCCACTTTGACCAGGCGCTTGTCGACAAGGCGAAGGCCGCGGGGTTGCGTGTCAACGTCTTCTGGTCTGACGATCCCGAGGAGGCAAAGAAGTTTCTCGACATGGGCATCGACACGATACTCACCAACGACTACCAGCCGATCTCGTCGGCGACCGGCTTGCGCTGATTTACGGGTGTCGGGCGAAGAAAGGAGTCAGGAGCAATGAGAATCGTAAGAGTGTTTTCTGGAGGCATCGCCATCTTTTGTGCGTTTGCCGTCGCCATGCCGGCATACACCTCGCCGACGGGCGAACTTCAGGAAAAGGCGCAGGCGTTGGCGGACTTGGACTAACGCACGATGTCGAAGAGGCGGGAAAGGTTGTGACGGAATGAACCGTAGGGGTAGAAAGGCTGTGTGGTTTGAGCGGTCAGGTCGCGGAAGATGGCTACGCCGTAGGAGAGAAACGCCAGTTGGCGTCGGGCAAAGGACAGTTTGGTATGATTTCCTTCAGGAATCGTTCAACGGGGACGGTCAGGATCCCATCCACTACCATCTGCTGGCGTCCTCTGTAGAGAAGAACCGTCCGGCATTCGGGATAGTCCTGTCTGAATGCCTTGAGCCCGGCGAGGTCGCTGGATTTGACTTTTGCGGCGTTTTTTACCTCGATGGCGACAAACTCCCTT
>CACYQU010000026.1 GCA_902776615.1 uncultured bacterium | reverse complement strand
TGGAAGGTATTTGCAGAAGAACACCATGAAGCACGTATCCCACACCCATATGCGGTCGGACCGGTGCGCTTCATCCATATATCGCGGCACGGGGAGGCCAGGGATGTTGTCGATGCGACCATGCGCGATTTCCCAGGCCTTGTAGTAGAAGTCGACAAACTCCGGCCGCTCGTCGTATACGGGCCGCGGCAGGGAACTGCGCCAGCCCGCGCCGCATTGGAGAGCCGCCGCGACAAGAAAAAGCCGTAAAAACAATTTTGTTTGCTTCATGCTGTCAACCTTCACATTATAGTATATGCGAACAAAGCATTTTTCGTTCGCCTACTCGGCTATTGTATCATAATCGCCGGCGCTCTGCTTGCTCTTGAAACCCCTTTCTTTTGTCGTGCAAAGCGAAAATGAAAGAAACGACAATCAGCTACTGACCGACACATAGGCGGGCAACGCCCCGTCGCAGAAATATGCCTCCGCTTCCGGTCCATCCGGGGACAAGCTCTAGTCAATCGCTCGCTATTCACACAAAATGAATTGACACTAGGCCATATTTACTTCCCCTTAAGGGTAGCTTTTATTTACCCTAAGGGTGAAAGCATTTTACCCTAAGGGTTTTTATCATTTACCCCTAGGGGTAAATTACTCATGCCGCCATACTGGGAGAGCGGGCGGGACGCCCGCGCTCCCAGATGGGGGGCCTACCTTGACCGGGGACAGTCCCCGCCGGAGCTAGGGCTTCAGGTAAAGCCTGCAGTGGCAGAGACCTTTGTACGAAGGATCGGCAAGCTGTCCTTTGAATTCGTCGCACGGACAGAAAAACTCCGGCAGCTTGGGGAGCCTGCAAGGACAGTAGCCGCCCTTCCTGACAAGTCCGGCGCGCACTGCCGCGACTATCTTCGCATCATCCGATTCACGCACGCCGTGTTTGAGGAAAAGCGCAACCGCTTCCGGAACCATCCCTTCAAGGCTCTCGCCCGCAGCCATTCTGCGCCGGATCTCAGTGGACGATTCGCGCGTTCGCGGATACGCCTTGAAGGTGCAGAGCTTCGCGAGCTCATCGTAATCCTTCCACTGCGGCAGACCTTTCACCGAGTCTTCTCCGACGATAAATACGATTTCCGCGCCTGCGTTCTCCGCCGCAATCTCGCGAACCGTATCGATCGCATATGAAACGCCGCCTCGTTCAAGCTCGCGGTCATCGATCTCGACCTTGTCCATTCCGTTGAACGCCGCACGAACAAGCATCAGTCTGGTTTCCGGCGCAAGCGCATCGGAAGTTTCGCCTGTTTTGAACGGGCTGGTCGCCGCCGGCACGACTATGAGCCTGTCGAGCGCGAGTTCCTCCACGGCCCTGCGCGCAAGCCCCACATGTCCCGAATGGACCGGGTTGAAGCTACCGCCGAAAATACCTATCTTGATGTTTGCCGCCATGCCGATTACGCTCCTTCTTTGATCTACAGATTGGCGAATGGATTGCACGAAAAACCCGATCCCGACGAAGGAGCGAAAGACGTTCGCCTTGTCGCACCCCGCGCACGCGGCGCTCCGCCGGTCGTGCCCGACGCGGCGCCTGCCGCAGCCGACGGATGGGTCTTGGCCGAAAGAGCGATTCGCCCGCGAGCGCGGTCCACGCCGATCACGGTGACCTTGAGCCTGTCGCCGGCCTTTACGACGCTGGCGGGGTCCGTTACGAAATTGTCGCTCAACTCGGAAACATGCACAAGACCATCCTGATGCACGCCTATATCGACAAAAGCGCCGAAAGCCGTCACGTTCGTGACGACGCCTTCGAGTTTCATCCCCTCTTTCACGTCCTCGATCTTCGTGACGTCGTCGCGGAACTTGGGCGGTTCGAAAACGGCACGCGGGTCGCGGCCCGGCTTTACGAGCTCGGCCACGATGTCCTTCAGAGTCGGCTCGCCTACATCGTCCGTGATATACCGCCTTACGTCGATTCTTCTTGCGGCCTGGGAGTTGCCGACAAGCTCCGCGACGGACATGCCGACATCCGCGGCCATCCTGTCCACCAGGGCGTACCTCTCGGGATGCACCGCCGAAGCGTCGAGCGGATTCGCGGCACCGCGTATGCGCAGAAACCCTGCGCACTGCTCGAACGCCTTTGCGCCCAGGCCCTTGACTTTCTTCAGATCCTCGCGCGAGCGGAACTTGCCGTTTTCGTTCCTCCACTCCACGATGGATTTCGCCAGCGACGGGCTTACCCCCGAAACGCGCTCGAGAAGCGGAGCGCTGGCGGTGTTGAGCTCGACGCCCACGCCGTTCACGCAACTGACGACGACTTCGTCCAGCTTGGCGCTCAAAAGCGGCTGGTGCACGTCGTGCTGGTACTGTCCGACGCCGATTGCCTTCGGATCGACCTTCACCAGTTCCGCAAGCGGGTCCTGAAGGCGGCGGCCGATAGAGATCGCGCCGCGAACGGTGAGGTCCAGGTCGGGGAACTCCTTGCGCGCTATCTCGCTTGCGGAGTATACCGACGCGCCGGCCTCGCTGACGCTCACGACTATGGGCGTAGGTATCTCGGGGTGCTGGTCGTGCAGACGTTTCAGGGTCTGGCGGACGAAAGCCTCGGTTTCGCGGCCCGCCGTTCCGTTTCCGACGGCGACAGCCTCGGGGCGGTACTTGTTCACGATCATGGCGATCGCCTTGGCGGACTCGTCGGGCTTCTGCTGCGGGAAGATCACCGTCTTGCCGAGATACTTGCCCGTTGCATCCATCATGGCCACCTTGCAGCCCGTGCGGATTCCGGGGTCGATCGCCAGCACGGCCTTTTCCCCAAGCGGACTCGCCAGCAGCAGATGGCGCAGGTTCTCGGCGAACACCTCGACTGCGGCGCGATCGGCCGACATCTTCTTCTCGACCGTCACGTCAATCTCGCAGCTCGGCGCGAGCAGGCGCTTGTACGCATCCTCGGCCGCGATTTCGATCTGCTCCAGCGCGGGGTCGCCGGCGACGGACGGTACGCCTCGCGCCTTTTCGACGAGAGTCATCATGTCTTCCACCACAGGCTTGGAATCGAGCGAGAGCTTCACCCACAGCACGCCCTCCTTCTGTCCACGCCTTATTGCCAGGTATCTGTGGCTTGGAATCGTGGCTATAGGCTCTTCGAACTCGTAATACTGCTCGAACTTGGTGGGCTCTGCCGGCTTGGGGCTTGCGACTTCACTCTTGACGACGCCTTTTGCGGCAAACGCCTGGCGCACGAGTCCTCGCACTTCGGCCATGTCGGCTATCCGCTCGGCCAGTATGTCGCGCGCAAACTGCAAATCCCCGTCGGCGCCTTCGAACGGCTCGCCGCGCCATATTGCATCGGCGAGCGGTTCGAAGCCCTTTTCCTTTGCTATCTGCGCGCGGGTGCGGCGCTTGGGCTTGTAGGGCTGGTAGAGGTCTTCAAGGGCGCTCTTCTGCCAGCAGTCCGCAATCTTGCCGCGCAGCTCGTCGGTCAGTTTGCCCTGCTCGTCGATGGACTTCAGTATCACGTCCTTGCGCGCTTCAAGCTCTGTGTAGTATTCGAGGCGGTCCTTGATCTTGCCGATCGCAACCTCGTCGAGATTGCCGTGCGCTTCCTTGCGGTAGCGCGCTATGAAAGGGACGGTGCTGCCGTCGGCGAGGAGCTTCTCCACCGCCGCGACCTGTCGTGATGTTGCGCCGACTTCGGCTACAATTCTGTTCAATGCTTCTTGGTTCATCGGGCGCAAAGTATATCAAAAAAATCAGATGGGGGTCGAGATGGCGAGCGGTCCGGCAGAATGCGCATGGCACACAGCGAGGCCAAGCGCGTCCGCCGCGTCGTTCTGGGGAAGTTCCGGCAGATTCAGCAGCACCTTCACCATGCGCTGAATCTGCTCCTTTTCGGCGAGCCCGTTTCCGCAAACGGCCTTTTTCATGCGGCGCGGCTCGTATTCGTAGACCGGCAGCCCGGCGTCCGCCGCTGCAGCGAGAACTGCGCCGCGAGCCTCGCCGAGCACAAGCATCGTGCCGGCGTTCTTGCCGTATATCACGGACTCTATGGCCATTACATCGGGCGAATGGGCGGCAATAAGCTCTTCGACTTTGGAGTGTATCGCCTTGAGGCATGACGTCAGCGGCAGACGCGGCGCATTCCTGATATTGCCGTAATCCACAGCAAGCAGACGGGATCCCTCGACCTTGAGCACGCCGAATCCCGTGGACCTCAGCGACGTATCGATACCGAGGATGGTCACGAAAGAGCCTCTTCCTGGCTTGCGAGAAATTCGCCTGCGAGCGACAACCCCTCGACGGACTCGAGCCCTCCGACCGCGTCCGAGAGCTCGCTCCTCGATATGGTGTATTCCCCGCCGCCTTTTTTGTGGGTGAACACGAGTTCGAAATCGCCCGGATAGTTGAAAAGCGTCAGCACCATCTTCGCCACGTCGCCCATGGGCGGAAGGTCGATATGGCCTGCGGCGAAATGGTATTTCAGCGTGGTTCCCACGCCCTTCTCGCTTTTCAGCGAAAGGCCGCCGTCGCACTCTTCGCATATCTGCTTCAGAATCGGCAGACCAAGGCCGACCTTTCTCTTGTCGTGCTTGCCGGGCTCGGTGTAGAACGGATCGAAGGCGCGGCGCTGCGTGGCTTCGTCCATGCCCTTGCCATTGTCGGCGATTTCAACCGCTATGGTCGAACCGTCTTCGACAAGAGACACGGTTACGTGCTTCGCCCCCGCTTCTATCGAGTTCTGCGCAGTGTCGGCTATTACGTCTGATATGCTTGCGTGCATGTGCCCCCCCCCGGCGTCGTCAACCGCTACCCGTAGCTGTTTGCCTTCGTGCGCCAGAGCGTCATGAAGAGCACCGCGCCGACGATGGCCGTGGCGGCCGTGACCATAAGCGGCTGCATCCATCCGCCGGAGGAATGCGCAAGGTTGCCGCATACCTTCCCCGCGACGGACACGCCTATGTACGAGAAGAGCGAAATGAAGCCGACCGACGTACCGGCGAAGCGCTTGGTCGCCGTGTTCGTGGCCGTAACGCCGGTAAGCGCCTGCGGCCCGTAGAGGCAAAAGCCTCCAAGGCAGAGCGCAGCCGCGCCGAGCGCCGCCGACGGCAGGAACCAGAATGCGGCGAAACACGCCGCCGTAAGAGCCATCAGAAACACGCAAAGCCTCGGCGCCCTGCCGCCGAAGAAACGGTCCGTCGCCCACCCTGCGAAAAGCATGCCGGCTATTCCGGCGAATTCGAAGAGCATTATCACGGTTCCCGCATCGCTCGGGGTGAGCCCTTTCGCCTCCTGAAGCATCGTCGGGCCCCAGTCGGCCACGAGCGCGCGAACTGCATTGATGGTGAAATTGATCGCGCCAAGCATCCATATCACCGGGTTCATGAACACCATGCGCATCGCACCTGGCCCCTCCTCGCCAGACTCTCCGGCGACGCGCGAGGCCGCGGCGGCATCTGTGCCGGGCAGGTCGGGCAGGCCCTCTTCCTTTGGAGTCCCGGGAAGCCACAGCATCATCAGCACAAGCCCCGCAAAGCCGAGCGCGGCCATCGTCCAGAAGCACCAGCGCCACATGCCGACGCCTTGATTCGCCGCGCCGATCGCGCCCAACCCCATCACGACGCCGCATATCTTCGCGACAAGTCCACCGCCGATCGAGTGGGACGTATTCCACACGCTCATCTTCGTCGCGAGTTCTTTGGGCGGAATCCAGAACGCTATCAGCTTGGCGCAGGGAGGGAAGCCCGTCCCCTGGAAGAACTGGTTCGCGACAAGCAGTATGCCAAACGTCCACGCGAGAGCGGCCGGTCCTTCCGGCGCGGCGGCGGCGTCCCCCGCGAACATCGAGGCTATCTGCGGCGCGAAGCCGAAGGCCACGTTCACGAGCGTGCAAGCCAAAAGCCCGAAGCACAGCATCTTCCTCGGGTTCACTTTGTCGCCGACTATCCCGTTCAGAAACTTCGAAAGCCCGTATACGATCCCTCCCCAGAAAAGGAAGTTGCCGAGCATCGGTTTCGATATGCCGCAGTCCTGCTGAAGGCCGGGCATGGCGAACGAGAAGTTCTTCCGCATGAAGTAGAAGAGCGTGTAGCCGATCATCGTGGCGAAGAGCATGCGCCACTGCATGCGGTGGAAGGCGCGGTCGGTCTTCTGGTCTTCAAAAAGGCTCATCGCGCGGCAAAGCCTTTCTTCGCGAAATCGTCGAGCTGTCCCGTGAGGGCGAGGAAGTCGAGGGCCATGTATCTGTCGCGCATGAAGATCGTCTTGCGCGCGTCGGCAAGCGACGCGGCTACCGTCGACCCGATTTCCTCGGGCGTCGCGGGCGCGCCGACGACGCGCAGGCGGCGCTCGATCTCGCCGGACGGCACGAGCTGCGCTTCGAGCCGCGCTTTGATCTGCGGCCAGCGGGCCTTGAAGTCCTCCAGCCGCGCGCGCGTCGCTTCGCGGTCGATGAACTTGGCCTGCACCGCCTTCACGCCAATCTCGGGGAATTTCGTGCCGGCGAACGCGGCCGCGCCTTCGGCCTCCTGCTCGGCGAGCGGCTTCCAATTCTTGAGGCACGCCTCGACATCGAGCTTCGCATAGTCGAACGCAAGCATCTCTTCGTAGACGCGGCACATGAAGAGCGTGAATACGCCCACCTGTATGCCGTGCGGAACGATCTCGCCCTTGAAGGTATGGTCGCGCATTTCAAGAAGATGGCTGAAGAGGTGCTCCGCGCCGGACGCCGGACGCGAACTCTGCATATCCTGCATGGCGAAGCCGCCGAGCATCAGTCCTTCGACGAATCTCGTGAGCGGCTCCGTCTTCATCGCGGCGACGCCTTCGGGATTGCCGATCGCGGCTTTGAGCCCGTCCTGGACGGTGTGCCACGACGAATCGTGCCACGGCGTCGCGCCAAGCTCGTAGGCGAGAATCCAGTCCGCACCGGCCGGAACCTTCGCCATCAGGTCTGCGAAGCCGCTCGCGGCCATCCAGGCCGGCGCCGTGCGCATCACGTCCAGATCGGCGAGAATCGCCCTCGGCGCAGGACAGGCGTAGGTTTTCTTCGCGCCTTCGGGACTTCTTATTGCCGCACCGAAGCTGGAGTATCCGTCAACGCTCGCCGCCGTGGCGACCACCATGTAGGGAATGCCGATTTCGCCGGCAGCCAGCTTCGTGAGGTCGTTCACGACCCCGCTGCCAACGGCGACAGGCACTATCGTGTCGCCGCCCTTCTGCACTCCGGCGGACTTTACCGCTTCGCGAACCTCTTCCGCATAATGGTAGTCGGCGTGGAAGGTTTTGCCGCCCGGCTCCAAGACGTATTCCGAAACCGCTACGCCTGCGTCCGCAAGGAGCTTTTCCGCCTTTTCGCCGGCAGCCGCCTTCGTCCGCGGGTCGCACACGACGATCGCGCGCTTCGCGCCGGGAAACTGCTCCCTGAACATGCTGGCCGTCTGCGAAACCACGCCGTCGCCGATGACGCAAGCCTTCGTATCCGTCGCCCTCTCAAGAGCGCGCTTGATGAGATCTACGCCCATTTTACTTCACCTCTCCATTCTTGAGCTTGTTGATGACCGAGAACATGACGCTTGGATAGTCCGTCGAAAAGCCGTCGCACCCGAGCTCGAACAGCTTGAAGTAGACCTCCTCCTTGTCGCCACCTTCAAACGGAATCGAGCAGACTGGTATGCCTGCCGCGTGGAACTCGGCGATGATCTTCTTCAGATATGCCGTCGACGGCACGAACCGCTCCTCGGCGTTCGGATTGTAGTAGGTGTGCAGCGACACCGCCGACACGCCTTTGAAGTGGTTGGCGCGGATTTCGTCCATCTTCTTCTCGAAGTGCGCCTCGAAGCAGGCGATGTCTTCAGCGGTGTGCTTGGGCTTGGGCCAGGTTCCGATCCAGATGAGAGTCTTGCCGCCGCCAGTCGCCTTGTTCCAGTCGAGCGCCTTGGAATAGTCGTCGCCGGTATAGTAGACCTGGTCGAGAACGCCCGCCTCGCGCGCCTTTTCGGCGATGTACTCGGGCCCCGCGCCCTTCTCGTCCACAAAGCACAGATAGGTGGGATGCCCCTTCATCGCGGCGAACGTCTCCTCGATCGTCGGTATGCGGTGGTTCGCGAACTCCGGCGAGAGGTAGCTGCCCACATCCACGTCTTTGATTTCGTTCCACGTGAGCTCTTCCGACACCTTCTTGCCGGCGAGTTCGACGGAAATTCCGCGCGCCGTGCGATTGAGCGTCTTGTCGTGAAGCATGATGCCGACGCCGTCCTTGGTCTTGCGGCAGTCGCATTCGAGGGCCGAGCCGTTCTGCCAGCACCACTTGAACGTCTCAAGCGTGTTGTCGGGACGCTCCAGCTTGCCGCCGCCGCGATGCACATGGCTGAGGTGCAGAAGACCCGTGCGCGGCGCTTCGAGCGCGCGGCGGATCACCTCCTGGTGGGCCTTCTTCAGAACCTCCGGATTGTACTTCATTACCTTGCGGTCGTAGGTGAGAAGACCGTTGACCTCGATCTCGACATCGCTCGTCTGCGTGTATACGGCGCCGCCGAGCCCCCACTCCGCATACTGGCCGAGCTTGTCCATGAGCCCGAGATAGGTGCGCTCCAGTCCGTCACGCGTCGATGTGTCCTTGATTCCGCCGTAGCCCCAGTTGCCCCTCGCGTCTTTCGGCGTCGCATCCCAGAGATGGCCTTCGACAGGATGGCCAAGGCCGCCGAACTCGCCGAGGAATGATATGCGCCGGTCGTTGACGGCGAACATCGCCGGGCCGCGGTAGAGATGCATATCGACGGTGTCGGCCGCTTCGCAGACGCCTTCAGGCTTGTGGTTCGTGAGAATGCGATTCTCCCACTTCCATCCGTTCGGCAGCAGGTGGCCACCTTCCCAGTCCCAGCAGCCGCTCGGACCGTTCACGAGGCGCGAAGGATCGTATCTCTTCGTGAAATCGAGCATCGAGTGGGTAAGGAACTCGCAGGGCTGGCTCCAGCCCTCGTTGTACGGATTCCACATCACGATAGACGTGAACGGCTGGAGGACATCCATCATCTCCTTCATCTCCTGGCGCTCCAGCCAGTAGCGCTTGACCGTATCGACCTTCAACGGGTCTTTCCAGACGATGGTTCCGCTGGGCAGATCCTGTATGACGAGAATGCCGACCCTGTCGCACATCGCGTAATACTGACTGGGTTCTACCTTTATGTGCTTGCGCAGCATGTTGTAGCCGCAGGCCTTGAGAACCCTCACATCGTATTCCATCGCCTCTTCGCTGGGCGGCGTGAGAAGACCGTCGGGCCACCATCCCTGGTCGAGAGTGCCCAAGAGGAAGTATGGCTTGTTGTTGAGGAAGAATCGCAGATACCCGTGAGCATCCTTGCGCTTCTCGATCTTGCGCATTCCGAAATAGCCCTTCACGACATCCTTGCCGTATTTGGCGGTGAAGTTGTAGAGCTTCGGATTCTCGGGCGACCAGCACTCGAAGTTCTTCGGCATGTCGGTCTCGACCTCAACCTCGCCCGCGCCTTCCACCTTGTCGAATTCGAAGCGCACCGTTCCTTTGTCGATATCGGTGAAGACCTTGTAAGACCTTATGTATTTCTCGGGCACGGTCTCCATCCACACCGTCTGCCATATGCCGGATACGCGCGTATAGACGATCCCGCCCGGCTTGAAACTCTGCTTGCCGAGAGAGTTCACGAAATCCTCGGTCGGATCCCACACGCATACGGTGAGTTCGTTTTCGCCCGGCTTGACGAAATCGGTGATATCGACCGTAAAGGGATTCTGCCCGCCCTCGTGCGGAACGTCCATGACCTCGGTGTGGCCGATGAAGACCATCGTGCGGAAGTCTACGCCGCCGAAGTGCAGAAGGATTCTCTCGCCCGCCTTCGGTGCGCACGTTATCTTGCGCGTGTACCAGAGAAACTCGTCAGGCTCGAGAAGACGCCCCACGCCCGAAAGCGAGCTCTCGATCGGGAACGGAACGCGGATTTTGCCGTCCCACTTCTCGGGGCGACCGGGCGTGTTGGTTACGCTTGTAATCGCGTAGTCCCAATCTCCGTTGAGATTGACCCAATTGTCGCGAACCATCTGCGGACGCGGATAGCTGCGCCACGCATTCTCGCTCGTTACCTTTTCGCCCCATGTTGTGGTCATGCGCGGCGTCACCGCCGCGAACGCAAAACCGCAAACCAGCACAACAGTTGCAATGATGAGTTTCTTCATTTTCTTATTCCCCTTGTGAAAGGGTATTTTACCAACTCTCATCCGATTGTGCAACTGCCTTGCAGCGCCGGCCCCGGACTTCGCAAAAGCCCGCCGCCTCCAGAAGCAAACTTGATTTTGTCGCGACGTGCCATGGGAACCCCATGGCCGCTCTCCTGGGAGAGAGTTGCGCTGGGAGAGCGTGGCGCTGGGGGAGCGGGCGTCTCGCCCGCGCTCCCAGGTTGCGACACTTCACCAACTGGGAACAAACCCTGCTTTCCTGGGCGTCAGAGGTGGCAGGTCTGGCCGCTAGAGGTGGCAGGTCTAGACGCCAGAGGTGGCAGGTCTGGGCGTCAGAGGTGGCAGGTCTGGGCGTCAGAGGTGGCAGGTCTGGGCGTCAGGGGTGGCAGGTCTGGCGGCTAGAGGTGGCAGGGGAAGGCTCCCCCAGATTTGCTCCCTCAGAGAAGGCTGGCCTAACAGTGCAGCGGGTGCGCACTTTGTGGGGGTTGAGACGGTTCGGTGAAAGAAATGGTATAATACAACCAAAGGAAGCATGTGATGAGACCAATATCAGACAATATTCTTGCAATGGCGGGCGGTACGCCGCTCGTCGAGATTTCGGACAAACTCAACAAGGGCGGCGCGCGCGTTCTTGCAAAAGTGGAATATTTCAATCCTGGAGGCAGCGTAAAGGATCGTGTCGCACTCGCCATGGTAGAGGCGGCCGAGAAGGACGGTTCTTTGCAGCCTGGCGCGACAATCATCGAACCCACCAGCGGCAACACCGGCGTCGGACTGGCGCTTGTCGCGGCTGTTCGCGGCTATCACCTGATACTGACAATGCCGGAAACAATGAGCATCGAACGCCGCAGACTCGCAGCCGCATATGGCGCTGAGATCGTGCTCACGCCCGGCGCGGCCGGAATGCGGGGCGCGATCGACAAGGCGAACGAACTGCGCGACAATACGCCGGGCGCCGTGATACTCCAGCAGTTCGAGAATCCCGCAAACCCCGCATGCCACTACCGCACGACCGGGCCTGAAATATGGGAGGGAACAGGCGGCGCGGTGGACGCTTTCGTCGCTGGCGTCGGAACGGGCGGCACGATAACCGGCACAGGAAGATATCTGAAAGAAAAGAACCCTGACATAAAGATCGTCGCCGTGGAGCCTGACACTTCGGCGGTTTTGTCCGGCGGACAGCCCGGACCGCACAAGCTTCAGGGGATCGGCGCCGGTTTCATACCGAAGGTTCTCGACACCTCCATCCTCTCCGAAGTCGTCAAGGTCTCCGCCGAGAATGCGGGGCGCACGGCGCGCGCCGCCGCCGCAGGCGAGGGAATGCTCGTGGGGATATCGTCCGGCGCCGCGCTCTGGGCTGCGCTTGAACTTTCGAAGCGCGCCGGTTTCGCCGGGAAAAACATAGTAGCGCTCCTGCCCGATACGGGAGAGCGCTACCTGTCGACATGGCTGTTTGAATAACGGCCTTGGGGCCGCATCAGGCGCAGATCGTCTCTGCGGCGGCGGAGAGACGCGCAAGCGTCTTCTCCCTGCCGAGGAGCTGCAGCATCTCAAAAAGCCCGATGCCTTCGCCACGCCCCGAAACCGCCACGCGGATGGGATGCACCCACGGGCCCATTCCATTGCCTTGCGAAAGCTCCTTCACAACGGCCTCGAGCGCAGGCGCAGACCAGTCCTCAACCTTGGAGAAGCGCCCGACGAGGTCGATCAGCGTTTCCTTTACGCCAGGTTTCTTGAGCCGCTTTTCGACGGCCTTCGGATCGAACTCCAGATCGTCCGACACAAAGCACCTCACGGCCGACGGTATGTCGTTCAGGAACTTGGTTCTGATCTGCAGCTGGTCGGCGAGATAACCCCACCACGCATCGTCATGCTCCGGCAGAGGACCGAGTGTCGCGGCCCGCTTCTTCAGCTCGGCCACGAATTCGTCGCGGGGAATCTTCTTCACATACTCGCCGTTCATCCAGGCAAGCTTCTTCGGGTCGAACATGGCCGCGGTCACATGCACCTTCTCAAGCTCGAACAGCTTGATCATCTCTTCGCGCGAAAGGACCTCGCGGTCGTCGCCGGGATTCCACCCGAGCAGCAGCAGATAGTTGAAAAGCGCCTCAGGCAGGTAGCCCTGCTCGCGGTATTCGCCCACGAACGCCGCGCCGTCGCGCTTCGAGTACGGCTTGCCCTGCTGGTTGACGATCATCGAAAGATGCCCGTATTTCGGCACGGGTGCGCCAAGCGCGCGAAAGATGCAGATGTGCTTGAAGGTGTTCTCGACGTGGTCGTCGCCGCGAATGATGTGGGTAACGCGCTGGTCGATGTCGTCCACGACGTTTGCGATGTGAAAGATCGGCGAACCGTCGCTGCGCACGATTGCGAAGTCCTGAATGTCCTCAGCCTTCTTGGCCATATGGCCCTTCACGATGTCGTCAAATTCGATGACGCCCTCCTTGGGCATGCGGAACATCGTGACGACGCCCGTCTTGCCGTCTCGGGACGTCTTTTCGACCTTGTAGGCGTGGCCCGATTCGAGGAGCCTGTCGACGACCTCCAGATGGCGCTTGACGTTCTTCGTCTGGTAAAACACCTCTTCATCCCAATCGAGGCCCAACCACTTCATGCAGTCGAACAGAACGGCGATCGCCTCGGGCGTAGAGCGCTCGAGGTCGGTGTCTTCCACGCGCAGCAGGAACTTGCCGCCCGTGTGCCTCGCGAAAAGCCAGTTGTAGATGGCGGCGCGAATGTTGCCGATGTGAACCTTGCCCGTCGGAGACGGGGCGAAACGAACTCTTATTTCTGACATAGTTGGTGTATTATACCATAATCCTCAGCGCAGTTCTGCGCCAAGAACCATTATGTGGTATAATATGCACCGATGGAACGAATAGTATATCTTGACAACAACGCGACTACTCGCGTCGCGCCGGAAGTGCGCGACGTCATGTCGCCCTTTTTCGGCGAACTGTACGGCAACCCCAGTTCGATGCACGTCTTTGGCGGCCAGGTCGCAAAATACGTGGCGCGCGCGAGAGAAGAGGTCGCCGCGTTCATAAACGCTTCGCCGGAAGAGATCATATTCACCTCCTGCGCAACGGAAAGCGACAACACCGCCATACGCGGGGCTGCAGAATTCTTCGGCAGAGAAACAAAGGTAATAACCACGGCAGTGGAACATCCGGCCGTGCTTCAGCCCTGCCGCAGACTCAAGGCGCAGGGGCACAATGTCGTCGAACTGCCTGTCGATTCCGTCGGGCAGATCGACTTGGACCGCCTCCGCGAGGAACTGAAGGGCACGAAGAACGCCGTCGTATCCATAATGTGGGCGAACAACGAAACGGGAACCGTATTCCCCATCGAGAAAGTGGCGGAAATATGCCGTGAAGCAGGCGCCACATTCCATACGGATGCGGTGCAGGTTGCAGGCAAGATACCGGTCGACGTGAAGAAGGTGCCTGTCGACATGCTTTCGATGTCAGGCCACAAGTTCCATGCGCCGAAGGGAATCGGCATTCTCTACGCGAGAAAAGGCGCGCGCTTCAAGCCATTCATGCTGGGCGGGCACCAGGAGAACGGCCGGCGCGCGGGAACCGAGAACGTTCCGTACATAGTGGGCCTTGCCAAAGCTTGCGAACTGGCGCGAACGGGGATGGCGTCAGAAGCCGAGAAGCTGACAGCCCTCAGAGACAGGCTGGAGGCCGGAATACTGGCGGCCTGCCCAAATGTCCGCGTAAACGGCGACCGCAGCAACCGCCTGCCGAACACCTTGAACATAAGCTTCGAATATATCGAAGGCGAGGCCATAGCCTACCATCTCTCGGACCTCGGAATATGCATCTCCACGGGCTCTGCGTGCGCATCGGGGTCCCTGGATCCCAGCCACGTGATACGCGCCATGGGAGTGCCCTTCATAGCAGTGCACGGCTCGGTGAGATTCTCGCTTTCGCGCTACAACACCGACGAAGACATCGACTACGTGCTGGAGAAACTGCCGCCGGTCATCAAAAACCTGCGCGACCTGTCGCCGTTCGGTCCGGATTCGGACCCCACGACCTTCAAATAACAGGTCGCAGCAAAGCGCTATTCGGCGACGTGGCCGTCTATGTAACCGGCGCGCCCCGAGGGGTTGTTCGGCGGAAATACCACTTCCACGCCCTTTTCGGCAATCGCCATGCGAATGTTCGTCTGCGCCGTGACCATCGAGTCGTAGCGCAAGACAAGCGTCTTCTTTTCGAAGTCCCACCTGTACGAATCCTTCTGCACGCCGGACTGCTTCGCGAGAGCCTTGACGACCGTTTCCTTGCTGGACTCGGTAAGTCCAGGCATGAGAACCGTCATCTCGCGCACATCGGCACGGCGGCATCCGGCCGCAAGAAGCAATGCAACGACGGGAAGAAGGCACACTTTTGACATCACGCTCGTTTTCATAATCGTGCGAATCCCCATCAGTAGCCGCACTCCATGATCGGGCGCTCAAAGCCAAAGGTAGATGCTATCAGCGCGGCGCGGATCCACATGCCGTTCCGCATCTGGCGCCAGTACATCGCGCGCGGATCGTGGTCGCAGCATGTGGCAATCTCGTCGCGACGCGGCAACGGATGCATTATCACCCCGTCCGGACTGAGCAACGCCAACTCTTCCGCGCCGAATTTGAAGCGGGACGTATCGATCTTGGCGGACTCGCCCTTCGAGCTGTCCCACTCGTCCTGGATGCGCGTCATGTAGACGGCGTCGGACATCTTGACGGCAGCCTTCAGGTCGTCCGTAACCTCGAACTCCACGCCCTTCTTCGCCAGTATCATCACGACGTCCGCAGGAACCTGAAGATCGGGCGGGGCGACGAATATCTGGCGGACGTTCTTGAAATTCGTCAGCAGATAGCTGAGCGAACGCACCGTGCGGCCTCGCATGAGGTCGCCGCAGAACGTAACCGTACGGCCGTCAAGACCGCCCTTCTCCTCGAACGAGCGGACGAGCGTATATATGTCGAGCAAAGCCTGCGTAGGGTGCTGGTCTTTGCCGGAACCTGCGTTCAGAATCGGCACCGGGCGAGACGAGTTGGAAAGCTCCCACGCCATTTTCTCCGCGAGACCCTGTATGGGCGATCGCATGATTATCATGTCGAAATAGGAGCTGAACGTGCGGATGGAATCCTCGCGGCTCTCGCCCTTGAACTCCGAAGAGGTGGCGGCATCTCTCACCGACCCCGTCGTTATGCCGAGAATCTGGCATGCGGCGAGGTGGGAGAGAAACGTGCGCGAGCTCGGCTGCGAGAAGTAGAGCATCGCGCGCTTGTGGGCGAGCACGTTCTTCAGATAGAGCGCGCCCTCCTTGGACTTGTTGATGAAGCGGATTCTGTTCGCGAGCGCGCAGAGCCGCTCAAGGACGGGACGGTCGAACTGCTGGGCGAAAAGCGTGTGGTACGGGAGTCCGTCGCCTTCGTCTCGCTCCAGATAGGGCTTCTTCGCCTCAAGCGAAAGCCTGGCGAAGTCATCCCAGCCGATTTCAGTAAGTCTAGCCATCTCGTATCTCCTTGTGAACTCTCAACGCTCTTGGACACCGGTCGCCCGGCGCTCAGCTTCTCAGGTACGCGCTGTATGCGCGATAGGTCTGGTAGCAGTCGAACTTCGACGCCAGCTCGCACGGCGCATGCATGTTGAGAAGCGGCGTGCCCATGTCGAGAACGCTCATTCCGAAGCGCGACATGTACTGGGCGATCGTTCCGCCGCCGCCCTTCTCCATCTTGCCGAGCTCGGCCATCTGCCACGTGACGTCGCCGTCGTCCATAATCTTGCGAATCCTGGCGACGAACTCGGGCGAGCAGTCGCTGGAACCGCTTTTCGACGTTCCGCCCGTATACTTCGAGGCGGCGGGGCCGCGGTGGAATCGCGCGGAGTTGCCGGTCGAGTCTACGTCGGGGAAGTGGGGATCCGCCGCGGCGGTGACATCCGCAGAGAGCATCGAGCTCTTCTCGAGGGCGCGGCGCACCATGATGTCGCGCGCGTCCTTTTCCTGGCGCTCGATAAGCTCGGCGACGGTGTTTTCGAAGAAAGAGCTCTGCATGCCAGTGGCACCCATCGAGCCGATCTCCTCCTTGTCGCACATGAGAATCGACGCCGTCTGGTCGGGGACGTCGCTCGACGCGTCGAGCAGCGCCTGGAGGCCGGCGAACGAGCACACGCGGTCGTCGTGCCCATAACCTGCTATAAGGGCGCGATCGAAGCCGACCTCGCGCGGCATCCCGGCGGGCACGATCTCGAGCTCGGCGCTCATGAGATCCTCCTCCGTCACCTTGTACGTCTTTTTGAGATAGGCGACCAGAGCGTCTTTGTCGGCCTTCGGATCGTCGCCGGGCTTGTCGTCCTTCTTGGGCTTGGCATACGTAGTCCACGCAAGCACGTCGAGGTCTTCTGCCGGGTAGAACTCGTCGCGGGTCTTCTTCGCCTGGTCGTAGCCCAAATGGGGAAGAATGTCGCTGATGAGGAACACAGGGTCGCCGGGCTTGTCGCCGACTTCGACCTGAACCTTGGAGCCGTCTTTGCGGACGATCGTTCCATACAGCGCGAGCGGCCTTACCAGCCACTGGTACTTCTTTATGCCGCCATAGATGTGGCAGTCGAAATAGACATATCCGCCCTTCTCGTAAACCGGTTTCGGCTTGAGATCGAGGCGCGGGGCGTCGGTATGGCCGCCAACGACCTTGAGGCCCACATCGGCGATCTTCTTCTTTCCTATTACAGCCGCCATGATCGTGCGGTCTTCGTAGCCGCGATACACCTTGTCGCCGGCCTTGAGCGACTTGAAGGAGGAAATCTCCTTGAAACCGCGCTTTTCGAGAAGTCTCACGCTCTCAGCGTAGCTGCGGCGTTCGGTTTTAGCGATGCCCAAATAGCGCATGTATTCTGCGCAATAGGCGTCCATCTCCATGTATTTCATCTTCATGGGGATATATTATACCATAATCGGGCGTTTGCTGCCGTCGTCAAGACGGAAATGCTCCGCCGCGCACTTCGGCGACATACGCCGAGAAAGCCGTGCGGACCTCGTCCGCCAGATGGGCATACTGCTTTACAAACGAAGGCACTCTTTCGCTGAGACCCAGAAGATCATGCATCACAAGCCACTGCGCATCGCACACCGGGCCTGCGCCTATGCCGATTGTGACGATCTTCAATGCGGCGGTAACCTCTGCGGCAAGCTCCGCCGGTATGCACTCGAGAGTGACGGCGAACGCCCCCGCGGCTTCGACCGCCTTTGCATCCGCGAGAACTTTTTCCGCCGCTTCGCGCGTCTTTCCCTGACGCTTGAATCCGCCGTATTCGTTCACGCTCTGCGGAGTCATGCCCACGTGCGCAAGAACCGGTATGCCGGCTTCGGTGAGCCGCTTTACGAGGCCACATACGCGCGCGCCGCCTTCAAGCTTTACGGCATCGGCGCCGGCCTGTATGCACTTCACGGCGTTTGCCACGGCAAGATCGTCGCCGCATTGGTAGCTGCCGAAAGGCATGTCGGCGACCACCATGGCGTTCTTTGCCGCGCGGGCGACGGCGGCCGTGGCGGAAAGAGTCTCCTCCAGCTTGACCGGAAGGGTCGTTTCGTAGCCGAGCATGGTCATTCCCATAGAGTCCCCGACGAGCAGTATCGGCACCCCGGCCTCGTCGGCAAGGCGCGCGAAACAAGAATCGTACGCCGTGCAGCAACCTAGTCTTTCAACGCCTTTCGACGCGCGAACAGACGCCACATTCCATTTTTTCATCGCCGAATCTCCTTTAATGAATGTTGCCGCGCGACGGATGGCTCTTCGCCTTCGGCTTGTCCAGTTTCAAAAACGTGGCGAACTTCAACGCCTCGGCCGGTATTTCATCGCCGGTGGTATCGGGCATTTCGCTCAGGTCCGGCGCGACGGCGTGGGTGTGGTGGAACTTCGTCTCGGGATTGACCACCGCCCTCAGCCGCGCCTTGAATCCATCAAGACCCTCGCGCGTCTCACAGCTCACCGAGATCGGGTTTACGCCGGTTTCCTTCATGAAACGCGGCAGATTCTCGCGGGCGGCATCTTCGTCCATCTTGTTTGCGACGACGATAAACGGGCGCGACGCGAGCTCTTGCGAATATTCGTCGATCTCCTTGTGGAGAATCTTGTAGTCGGTCCATGGCTCGCGATTGTCGGTGCCGGCCATGTCCACCACGTATACAAGCACGCGGCTGCGCTCCAGATGGCGCAGAAAGTCAAGGCCGAGGCCTACGCCTTTTGCGGCGCCTTCGATTATTCCGGGAACGTCCGCCATGCGAATCTTCGCATAGTCGTCGTAGACTATGGTGCCGACTATCGGATTCAGCGTCGTGAACGGATAGCTAGCGATCTTGGGCGTAGCGGACGAAAGCGCCGATAGAAGAGAGCTCTTGCCAGCATTCGGGAAGCCCAGAAGCCCTGCGTCGGCGATCGTCTTGAGCTCCAGCCGCAGGCGGCGCTCCTCGTACGCGCCGCCCGGCGTATGCTCCGTAGGGGCCTGGTTGACGGACGACTTGAAATGCACGTTGCCGAAACCGCCGGCACCTCCCTTTGCCACTATCACGCTTTGGCCGGGCTCGGTTATGTCGGCGACGACAAGCCCGGTATCCACATCGTAGACCTCGGTGCCGACGGGAACGGGCACGACCAGATCCTTGCCGCGCTTGCCGAACATCTTCTGGCCCTGGCCCGGCCCGCCATCCTGCGCGAAGCACTTGGGATCGTAGTAAAGCGACAGAAGCGAGTTGACGTGCTCCGACGCCTTGAAGACGACGTCACCTCCGCGGCCGCCGTCCCCGCCGTCCGGACCGCCGAACTCGACAAGCGCCTCGCGACGGAACGACATTTTGCCGTCCCCGCCCTTTCCGCTCCGTACGAGAACCTCAATCTGGTCTATGAATGTCTTGGCCTTCATTGCACATCGTCTCCTTGAGGCAGGTATTGTACCATATTTTCCGCCTGCCGGGGCTAATCCTTGCCCTCGATCTTCTCGACATCGACAGGCGAGATCGACACCTCTATGGCGTTGCCCAGTATGTCGACGTTGAGATACAGCTTGGCTTCGCGGCCCGTGCGATTGACATAGCCCTCGGTTCCGCGGAAAGGTCCGGACACGATTCGGACGTATTCGCCCTTCTTGAACAGCGGGGTCGTGCGGAATTCGTTTACGATGCCCTTTGAAACGTTCTCCACCTGCCTAAGCTGATGGATCATCTTGCGCGGATGCGCCACGGCAATCGTTCTCACGATGAGATTCGTGGTGAGCATCTTGATCCGCTCGTCCGGGAAAAGCTTCGAGAACACATAGCCGGGGAAAACGGGCAGTTCGCGCCGCACCTTGCGGCGCTGCACCTTTGTCACTTTCACAAACAGCGGCAGATGATAGAAGAACCGGTATGTCTGAAGGTACTGGGCAACCTTCTTCTCCGTCCGCGGCTTGACATGCAGAACGTACCATTCGCGCTTCAACGGCCTATTGGCTATGTCTGTTCCCATCGACGCCGTTATGTCTTTTTGTGGTTTTCGTTCCATGGCATGTGCATGGGCCGGCCGCGCAGTATCGGGAAGCTCCACGAATAATGTATGGCGAGTCCGCGCAAAACGAATATCACGATCACGCACACCGTAGCGCACGGTATCGAAGATACCCCGAAGCCTTCGAACAGTATTATGTACAGCACGGCGCCCGCGAGACACGCCGTGGCATATATCTCCTTGCGGAATATCACCGGCACGTCGTTGATGAGAACATCGCGCAAAACGCCGCCGAACACGCCCGTAACGACGCCCATAACCACTGCGCACCAGTCCGGGAAACCGTGCGCGAGGGTCTTCTCGAGGCCGATCACCGTGAAGAACGATATCGAAATCGTGTCGAACACGAACCATGTTATCCGCTCGGAGATGAACCGCCGCCCGAACACCGCCACTCCAGCAAGCGCGGCGAACGAAGTGATGAGATAGCTTGGGTTCTTCATCCAGAACGGCGGAATGTTGAGCATGGCGTCTCTAAGCGTTCCGCCGCCAAGCGCAGTGACCAGACCGACCACATACGCCCCGAAGAGATCGAATTTCTTTACGGACGCGAGCCTCACGCCGGCTATCGCGCCGGCGAAGGTTCCTATGTACTCCAGCAGGAAGCTGAACGGGTCCCTGCCCAGCGCCTGATCAAGAAGCTCGTACCAGTCCAGGCTGAAGAACTCCGCCATCGACAATCTCCGGCAATTCCGACAGCAATGCCGACCGTGAGCCCATCAATGCTTTGCCACGCGCGTAAAACTGCGTGCCAGGCACATGGAGAACTTCATCGGCCGGTTGATCGCCCATCCGCAAGCGTTCAGTATGGCGCAAAGGTCGCGACGGCGAAGCTTGAACCATGTGAGAATCACGCTTGGCAGCGAAACCGCAACCACCATCGCGGCGACTCCGATGAGAATCTTCCACCACGGCATCGACGACACGACGGCCATCAGCGACGCGAACGCGGCGCCAACCATTCCAACGCCAATTCCGATCGCGGCCACAGAGCTCGCCATCGCCGCGCCCGCCTGCGAGTTCTGGCCTGCGGACGGAGGCTGCGCAATCGCCGCCTGCGCGGCGGCTTCGCCCTTCGCCTGCTTGTCGCCGAGAAACTTCTTCACTGCGGCCGCAATACCCTCGCCCATCTTCTTCCACGGGGCCCAAAACGCCTCGCGCAGAGAAACCTGGCTTTCGACGACCTTGGTTACTACAGCCTCCCAGAACTTGCCGTCCCGGTCGCAGAACACTCCGTTTCGCCCAACGTACAGCCCGGCGACCTTACCTGCAGTGACAACCGCGCATATGCAGCGTTCGGTCTTGTCGGCGGGACGGGTCAGTTTCAGATAAAGTATGCAGCAGTTCGATTTCTCGGCAAGCGCCGCATGCGCCGCCTCGCCATCGACGTGGAAGCAGAGGTTCAGTTCCTTGGCGTCGATCCGGAGGGTTCCCGTCTGGAAGATCGCCAGCTGGTCGCGCTCGTACAGACGCTTCATGTTCACGTAGTTTTCAAGAAACTCCGCGAGGTGGAGCTTGTAGCGCAGCACCCTCTCCTCGTCGTCCAGCGCCGCCTTCGCCGCGGCGTTGACCACGGGCTTCGACGCGACCCATGCGCGATATGCCGCAAACGCGCCCTTGATCTTCTTCCATTCAAGGCGGGAAAGCTCTTCGCGTTCGCCGACTATCGGCTTGACGCACTTCTCCGCGAAGTCCACTATCGCTTCGAGATACTTTGGATTGAGATGCGTCCTGAGAGGAAGCGCGACATCCGGCGCCTCGGTGACAAGAGGCATGTCGGCCGGAGGCGTGAAGAACTCGTCGATCACGTGCTCCACCGCCCCGAGAGCGGCTTCGGCGGACGCCGTGGCGTCGCCGAGCACTGCCACATCGGCCGACTTGCCCTTTTCCTCCCACTCTGAAATCGCCTTCTTCTCGTCGTCGCTCGGTTCGAGCTTTGCAAGGTCGCCCTGACGGGACAATACATCGGCCAGCGCATTTTCATCTTCCGCCGTCGTGTGGTATATGCAATCGAGATCGACACCCTTCGACTTTAGGAACTCTATCGCCTCCACGACCTCGTCGGCCCGAATGCGACCGTCGTTGTCGCTGTCCATGAGCTCAAGCATGCGCTGGTCGAACCGCACTCCGGTTGTTGGCATTGAAATCGCGAACCACTGCTTCGGATCAAGCTCGGCGAGATGGGCGACGTCTTCGCCGCATTCAAGCTTCACCTGCGCTGTGCCGCCTGCCCGGAACCACTTCCACTCATGAGAATCCATCGTATTTTTCCTTTCTTTGATGTCGGCACTGGCGGTCCTGGCGGGACTCGAACCCACTACCCGCTGCTTAGAAGGCAGCTGCTCTGTCCAGATGAGCTACAGGACCCACAAAAGCCAAGTGCGATCTGCTTCTGCAAGCAGATTGGGATAGTCTATCATTTCCGCTCGGAGCCGTCAATTACGCCGCCGGGCACGGAATGGGCGATTTGCTGCGTCTGCCGGAAAAAGCCATCGACGCGAACACCGCGACAGCGAGGAGCGGCTGATAGTAGAGGCTCTTCAGGAGATCGAGCGAATCCACGCGCACTTCCAGCCCCTTCGCGATTCCCATCGCGATCAGAATCTGCGCGCCATACGGCAGAAGTCCCTGCACGACGCATGAAGCGGTGTCCAGCACCGACGCCACGCGCACGGGGGCGGCGCCAAAGCGCCCGGTGCACTCCTTCGCTATCGGCCCTGCTATCACGATTGCGACCGTGTTGTTGGCCGTAAAGCAGTTAACCGCCGCGACGAGGGCAAACACTCCAAGCTCGCATGTGCGAGGGCCGCAAATGACCTTCGCGATCTTCTCCGTAAGCCACTCGACGCCGCCGTTGGCCTGAACCGACCTGAAAAGGCCTCCTGCCAGAAGCGCGACGATCAACGTCTCGCCCATGCCCAGCGTGCCTTTGCCGAGAAGGTCCATCGCTCCGAAAAACGCGAACTTCCCGAGCGCACCGCCGATCAGCGCCGAGAGAACAGTGCCGGCGAAGAGAAGCGCCATCACGTTGAAACCTGCAAGCGCGAGCCCCAGCACCAGGATGTAGGGAACCGTGAGAACAAGATGCTGCCACGTCACCTCGACATGCGGCGCGACGCCGGCAGACGACCCGAACACCGCATACAGGAAAAGCGCGACCAGCGCCGCAGGCGACGCGATCAGCCCGTTGGCGAGGAACTTGTCTTTCATCCGCACGCCCTGCGTTCTTGTAGCGGCAATCGTGGTGTCGGATATCATCGAGAGATTGTCGCCGAACATCGAACCTCCTATCACCGCGCCCATCAAAAGCGCGGGGCTGAGGCCGAGGGGACCTGCGAAGCCGAGCGCGATCGGCGTGACGGCGGCGATGGTTCCGCACGAGGTGCCTATTGCAAGAGATATGAGGCACGACACAAGAAACACCCCTGCCACCATGAGACGCGACGGCACAAGCGCCTGCGCTATCGTTACAGCCGCATCCACCGCGCCGGATCCCTTGGCTATCGTCGCGAACGCGCCTGCCAGAATGAAGATGAGGCACATGATCATTATATTCGATTCGCCCATGCCGCGAGCATACGCCTCTACGCGCGAATCAAGCGAGCCGCGGCCGATGGCGAGCGAAACCGCCGACGCGACCAGAAATGCGACAGGCATGGAAACTTTATACCACGGCATATCGAAGCCGAGATGCCCCGCCCAGAGCGAAAGCCCCACATAGAACGCCGCAAACACGGCAAAAGGCAAAAGGGCGAAACCGCTCGGTTTCACGCCAGATTCATTGCCCATATCTCAATCTCCCTTCCATTGGATAATAGCGGCGGCGCGTTACTGCACCATCGAGACAAGCTTCTTGAGTTCGCCGGCGCGCGACTTGTGCGCAACAAGAACCGCATCCTTCGTCGCGACCACCACAAGATCGTCCACGCCCATTACGGCGACGCGCGGCCCCTTCGACACGCATATGAGGCCGTGTGCGTCAACTATCGCGCACTTGCCGTCCGAAACGTTTCCGCTCGCATCGTGCGGATAGTATCTGTCGAACGCTCCATAGCCGCCTACGTCGTCCCAGCCGAAGTCGCCCGGCACCACGCCTACGCCCCCTTCGCGCGACAGCGCCTCCATGACGGCATAGTCGAAAGATATCCTCGGCAGAGGTTCGTAGACCGCTTTGAGACGCGACACTTTCGGCGCACCGCAAAGCGGCGCAAGCCCGGGCGCGAATTTCGCAAACGCCGAACGGAAAGTCGAGACTCGGCCTATGAACATGCCTGCATTCCACAGGTAGCCTTTGCGCAGGTAGCCGCGAGCCGTCTTTTCGTCCGGCTTTTCTACGAAACGACCCTTCTTTGGATCCACGTAGCCGAAAGCCGTCGAAGGGCCGGTCGGCTTTATGCCTAGCGTCACAATCTTCTCCTCGCGCTCGGCAAGAGCCACCGCCGCTTTTACGGCCTTCTGAAAGCCCTTCACGTCGCGGACCAGCTGGTCGGAAGAAAACACTCCCATAACTCCGTCGCCGCAAAGTCCCGCCGAAAGCGCAACCGCCGCGCCGGTATCGCGCCGCATCGGTTCGCCTACGATGTTTCCACGCGGCAGTTCGGGCAGTTCGCGGCGCGTCTTCGCCGCAAGCGCGGCGGAAGTAACGATGAAAACGTCCTCCGGCGCGACAAGTCTCTTGAGCCGCGCCACGCTCTGGCGTATGAGGCTCTTGCCGCCGAAGACATCGAGAAACTGCTTCGGGTTTTCGGGTGTGGAGAGGGGCCAGAACCGTTCTCCCGATCCGCCGGCGAGAATGACCGCCCTGAACTTAGTAGAGTTTCGTGCCATATACCAAAACCTTGTTTAGATGGAAAAATTCCTTCCGGTCGCCCTTGCGGCGACTTACGCGAACCTGCCTTGTGCGGTTGGACGCTCCTCGCAGATCAATGCGGTACGTGTCCTCGCGCGATGAGCTGGAGAACACCTCCTTCCATTCGCCGCCATCCTCCGATATTTCCACGACGATCGGCACCTGGCGGTTTCCGTTCACGCCTCCAAAGCGGTTTTCGACGACAATTCCCTTCACGTCCGTAGGCCCCGCAAGCATGACGACCGCCCAGGGCGATTCCTCGCTGTCGGTGTGGAACGCGCCCTCGCCGCAAGGCGATTCGTCGATGGCGAGAGGATAGCGCGCCGGCTTGTCGTGCCCGCAGGTGGACGATGTCTTTATGAGCCCGTCGCGGCTTACGAGATCCGCCCCGCCGAAGTCCTTGAGCGAATACTTCTGCCCGCTGGAGGCCACAGGCGCCAGCTTCTGCTGGAGCTTTACGATATTCCGGAAGGCTTCAATGTTGCCGTTGCGGCTTGCGGCGAGAAGCATCGGACCGAAGTTCATTCCGCCGCCCTGCTGGGAACCGCCTTTCGCATTCTTGGTGGCCGCCGCCATGGCCTCGTTGAGGCACTTGGAGAACATGACCGATCCTTCGGACGATTTGGTGAAGTATTCGCTGCCCCAGCCCATCGCCTGCGAGAAGTAGTCGCCCGTTCCGTACTGGGCCTCGAGCGTCGCCTTCAGAACCTCGTACATGGCCTGCTTGTCGTTGGCGAGCGGCTTGGTCCATACGTCAAGAACCGTGCTGATATCGGCCTCTTCGGCAATCTTCTTGTCGCCCTGCCGCAAGAGCGGCGCGAATTCGAGAAGATTCTCCTTCAGGGCCTTCGCGCCCTTCTCTTTCGCAACGCGATCGAAGTAGGGCGTAAGGATGTTCCAGAGCGGCTGTCGGCCGGACTTCATTCCGCGCGCGCACCCTCTTACCCATATCTTCAGCTTGTCGAGCGGCGTGGACGATCTCAGCAGCCACTCTCCGTATGCGTTCCAGGCCCCGTAGTGGTCGGGCTTTGCCGCGCACGCGTGCTGGCAGTAGGCCTCTATCACCTTCGCATCCTTCTTCGACTCTTCGGCCAGGTTCGCCAGCGCCACCATGCGCTCCGCGCCGAGACGCGTTTCGCGGTCGCCGGAATAAGTGCCTTCGAGCGCCGGCGTATACTGCCACTCGTGTTTGTTCCAGAAGCACATATGCATCTGCGAGTGGCCTGTGACATTGTAATCGAGCTCCCAGCTGCCGTCGAGCAGGCGGCGAGTATAGGCGCAGTGGCCGGGCTGGCCGACTGTCGTGGCAGGCATGCCGTGGGAGTTTGCGATCGCGCTGCCGAACTTCGAAAGCTCGCCGCATACTCCGCCGACCATCTGCGAATATTTGCGCTTGGGCCACTCGCCGGCGGTCGCCCACGGCTTGTAGTACCATGGACCGTGCACGGAATCGCCGAAGCAGTTCTTGAGGCGGTACTCTATCATCCACGGCGTGCCGCCGTATTCGCGCATAGGCAGGTTGACGAACTTTTCGAGATGGCGTTGCTGCGCCGCCATGTTGTCCGTACTGCCGGTCCCGTGACCTTGGTGGACGGCAAAGCGCCACAGCCACACAGGCTGTTCGTAGGCCGACTTGTGAAGCCTGCCCGAAAGCGCGCTCGCGCGGTATGCGTCGAGAACGTCCGCAAGCCACGCCTCGTCTTTGTCGGAATACACCTGCGCAAGAGCCGTCATGAAGCGGCGGCCTTCGTTGTTCTCGAACTTGCCGTCTGCGAAAGAAACCCAGCGTCCGTTGTCCTGGTATATGAGCGACTCGAGCGCGAGAATCGCCGCAGCGCCGTCACCTGGCCCTGTCCCGGCCTCGGCCCACGCGTTCTCGCTGTTCGCCGGAAAGGTTCCGCTCCAGGCGAAATCCTCGAGCCACTCGCGGTCGGAGAGAAACGCCTTTACGAAAGGCGCGCATCCGGGCCGGTTTACGAGCTGCTGCCAGCCGCGCTGGCCGATGAGACGCAGCGCCGCATAGCGCGCTATGGCGAGCTTCTGCGCATCGGTGAGCTTCGCACCGGCCTTGATCGTGCCTATTTGGCTCTTCGCGTTTTCGATGGGGAACGACTGGCTCGACGTACCCGAACCCGCCTCCTTGCGCGGACGGACCGCAGCGTGCTTGAGCCCTTTGGACTCGATTTTTTCGCCGTCCATCATGAGGCGCCCCATCGCAAACTGGCCCCACAAAGTGTCGCGTCCGAGTTCGAACACCTCCTTGATCAACTTGCGCTGAGGCTGCGTAAGAGGCTTGTCAGTGCCGGACTGCGTAAGGGCGTATTCAAGTATTTTCGCAAACTGCTTCTGGTTCGGCGTCCAGTGGTCCTGCGGGATCGCCTTGTATTTTTCGACAAGCTTCTGCGCCTGCCCATGCGAGCCCTCCTCCTTTTCGTTCGTCAGCTTCGCGACAAGCGCGACGGTTCTGTATTCGTCGAGGTCGAAGTGCGCGAGCCATCCGAAGCGGTCGCCGGCGTCCAGCCTCACCAGCGCGTCCCACTCCTTGCTCCACGCGCATTTGCCGGTCGTCAGCTCCTTGAAGTGGAACGGACCCATCATAGAGGCGAGGATGTCGAAACCCTGCCCGTAAAGATCGGCCGCCTTGTGCTGATCCTTTTCTGCGGCGGCTTTCTTGAAGAGCGCCTCAGCCTGGTCTTTGCGCGCAGTTACCTTGCCGATGGCCTTCGCGAGTTTTTCGCCGGTTACGCCCGCCGGCACGTTTTCGATCTGCGCGAACACTTTGAGCTCGCCGTTTACAGGGGCGTAGCATGTTATCGCCGGGAAACGCTTCGTGCGAATCAGGATGTCGGAAACAAGATCGTTCTTCGCCTTCACCGTGTCGTTCGGCGAATCCATGTCGTCGTAGACGCCGGTCGCATATTGCGAACCGGCCTTGCTGCGCTTGAACGCGGAGCTTTCAAACGCCTCTCGCACGCTTTCGCCGCTGACGCACCAGTCGCTGCCGCATTGCAGAACAAGCGCGCCTTTCTGCCCGCGCAAAGCCTCGTTCGAAAGGAACTGCGCCGCATGCAGACACATGGCGGCAACCGAAACCAGAATGAATACATATTTTCGCATGACAGTATTATACTAAAACAGTGAGACACTGCACAACCCCGCACCCGGGAGAGTTCATTCCAGACGCCGACACGGAACTCGGGCAAAAAGAGAACAAACAGGACTACGGGGTCTGCCCCCATAGTCCGCTTGCGGAAGCACCAATTGCTTTGTTGGGCTTTATCCTTCGACTTTGGTCTGCGCTTCGTCGAGCGCCGCGCGGATCTGGCCGTCGATCTTGTCCAGCGCCGCACTGATATGCAACGCCAGGTCGTGGGCGGCGCTTTTCGCCTCGGCCCTTGCGCGGTCGGCATCGGACTCGCCCTTTTCGGCCACGAGCACATCGTCGCCAGCGGCGGCTTTGAGCGCCGCGGAAACTTCGCTCAGCGTAGACGCGGCAATGGCTTTCGTGCACTCCGCTATCTTCACGTCTATTCCGGCGACCTTCGACGAGATGGACTGTATGCTCGCGTCGATTCTGTCGAGTTTGGCCTGTTCTTCGGCGCGGCGCTCTTTGAGCTTTTCCACCTGCTCGCGATGCTCGGCGCCGTCCTTCACAGCCTGTTCGATCTGACGATCGAGAGACTCGATGAGGCTCTCCAGCACGGCTTTGCTCGACTTGAAGCCGTCCAGATCCTTCATCGCCGCAGTCTTTTCGGCATTGAGCTCTTCGATCTTCAGGATGTTCTCCTTCTCGGCCTCGGTGATTCTGTCGGCCAACGAATCAAGCACCGTGGAGAGTATGGCGGCCCGGCGTTCCGCCACGCTCTGACGCGTCGTCTCGCTCTCGTTCTTGAGCCTGGCGACCAGCTTCTCCAGATCGGTCATGGAGCCATCCGTGACTTTTACGGACTCGCCGCCGAGAATTGGCGCCGTGGTTTTGGCAGTCTGAGCATCTGCGAGCTTGAGATCCACTCCCTGCTCAAAAATCTGCTGACCCTGTATTTTGCTTGTTACGCTTTCGATTGCCATAGTTGTATTCCTTTCTGCTCTGTATACACGGTAGTTTCCAAAAGGTTACAAAAAATCACACCTGAATGAGGTTGATGGCGTCCGCATACGGCGGCGCAGGCATTTCGCCGGGGCCACCGCCGCCGTCGCCCGGCATTTCGTCTTTCGTCCTGTACCAGAACGCCGCAGTCTCGGCAAAGCGCGTTATCATATCGAAGGCCTTGTCGCCGTCAAGACGTTCAAGCCAGTTGTACTTCTCAAGATGGAGGTGACCGTCGGACGGGTTGACGGCGAGCGTCGAACCGCCTGTGCCTCGATAGAGATAGTTGGCCTCTAGCGCAGTGGCGGCGAACGTATCGCGACGGTCGGGCGGGATTTCGCCCAAATCGGTGCGCAGAAGCACAAGGTCGTCGTCGGCCTGCTGGAGAACGACGGTTTTTCCGTCGATCTCCAGCGCGAACGCACCGCCCGCATCCTCTATTTCAACGCCCAGCTTGTCGCCAAGCCTTTCTATCAGTTCTCCAAAAGTCATGTCTTCTCCATATCTGGGTTAAAAACCTGCAAAACAACGCGACGCGAGCAACGGTTTAAACTCCGATATCAATCTTATAGGAATCGTCGCCGGCCATCTTGAGTGCGTCGTCCTTGATGGCCTTCACGCGCGTATCCTCGTCGGCGAACCAGCCAGCCTTCAGCTCGCTGGACGTGATGGTATAGACGTCGGCCATGAGCCTGGTCTTGGAATCGGCGAATGTTTTAGACAGCATGTCGAATTTGTTCATCAGCGTCGTCATGATGGCGTTGGCGAACGAACTCGGCTTTTCCACCGACTCGAATGTGCGCAAATGCACAAGCTGACCCTCGGAGGTCTGCATAAAACCGAATATTTGATTGATCATGGAGCAGTATTGGGAAGCGTACTTCTTAACCGCCGCCGTTTTCTTCTCGTCCGTGTCGGCTGCTGCGATTTCCTTCTCGAACGCTGCGAGAGCATCGTCCACGACGTTGAGATACGTGCCCAGGTTCTTGTCGCGTTCGATGTCGATATTGGCCCGCAGCATATCCCTCAGCTTGCGGGCCTCTGCCGCAGGGTCGGCCGCGTTCTTGACGCGATCGACGACCTTCGTGTGGTAGGAGCCGCCGGGGTTGAGCGCGCCCTCTTCGATGGAGTATCCGCCGAAGCCCTCGACCGTGAGGCTGTGGCAGAAGGCGGAAATCTGGACGTCTTTGCCGTTCTTCTGCAGGCCAACGACGGCTTCGTCGTCGTCCACCAGCACCTTGCCTTCCGGCGACGCACGGAAGTCCATCGCCATGCCGAGGATATCCAGCTCGTCGCGCGGCGGATCCGGCGGTGCGCTGACATAGCCGTTTGCAGCTTCCAGGAGCTCGCTCGCCTGGTTCAGTATGGTGTTCATTTCGACCATCGTGTTCGAGAGGCGCGCCATGGACTGCACGAAGCAGTTGATGGCGG
>CACYQU010000025.1 GCA_902776615.1 uncultured bacterium | reverse complement strand
CGACGAGACGACGGTCGAGATGAAGCTTGGCGACGAGACGCAGAGCTTCGGTCCTGGCGCGTTCGAGAAGCAGAGCGCCGAGCAGATCGTCCTCGCCACCGCAGGCGACATGACTGCTGGCGAGTGGGCGGTGACGGTCAAGCGCGTCGCCGCCGACGGTCGCGCCTACATCTCGAAACCCGCAAAGGTGACGGTAAAGGCAGGCTAAGCCTCAAGTGGGCGCTGGGGGAGCGCTGGGGGAGCATCACTGGGGGCGCCCCCAGTGTTTCGCGCCCCCAGTGGGGGGCCTCTCATGCGCCCCAAGTTGGGGGCATCTCAAAACGTAACCGGGGGCAGGGGAAACCGGGGGCTCGGGCGCTTTCAGCGTGCTTGTCGCTTTCTCCCAAAGGAAGCGGTTGTACCGGCTGATAATTTTTTTTGATTATCGCGGTTGACAGCGGAACGAAAATATGAGATACTATCCACCCGTAAGCACCCGTGGTGAAATTGGCATACACGCCAGATTCAGGTTCTGGTGCCGCAAGGTGTGTGGGTTCAAATCCCACCGGGTGCACCAAAAGCTGGCCCCTTCGTCTATCGGCTAGGACATCTGGTTCTCATCCAGGTAAGAGGAGTTCGACTCTCCTAGGGGCTGCCAATCAAGGTAGTATGTGCACATTCTGAAGACAGCAGCTAGATGGTTCGGCAAGACGGTGAAGTGGTTCTTCATCGTCTTTTTCGTTTACCTTCTGTCGCTCGTTTTCCGCGAAGAGCGCATCCCCGGCCGCTGGGTCGAGCGCGCGGTTGCCGCGCATCTGCCGACCAACATGGTCTTTCGCTGCGGGGATGTCGATTTCGGGTTGCGCCGCATCGCGGTGCACGGCTTTGAAGTGCGCGATCTTTCGCGGCATGATCCGTCCGAACCTCTATTCTCGGCCGAGCTGGCCGAGGCGGCGGTCTTCTCGCGCCGTCTGACTGTGGTTGGCGCGCGCATGGCGCGGCTGCACGACGCCTATTACGAAGAAGGGCCATATGCCGAGCCTCTCGGCGACGGCCCGATAGCCTTTGGATTCCCTTCATTGCCGCAATTCATGCTTGTGTTGGAGCGTCCTGCGATTTTGGGCGTGGAGCCTGCGCGAGTGGAGGCTGTTGTCGTCTCCCGTTCAGAGTGTCTTGATTTCCGGTCCATCCGCCTGGACTGGCCGAGTCGCGGCCGGAAGATGTCGATTGACGGCTCATGCCGCGTAGACCTCGCGTCGCGTCGCGTCAGCGGAGAGGTGCGAGGCCTTGCGACGCAGGCCTTCATACGTCCGCTGATAGTCGCTCTGGATCTGCCTGCGGCGCTTGAATACATTGACGCTTTCACGGGCGTGACCGAGCCTGTCCCCGCGAGTTGCACGTGGAACGTAAACCTTGTCGACAACGATTTCAAGCTTGGGCTGGAACTGCACCCGACGCTTGGTTTCTACCGCGGCGTTCCCATGCGCCGCGCCGACGGCGGAATCACGATTCACACGACGTTCCCCGTGCGCGATGGCGTGAGACGCATGGACTACAAGATTGGCGCAGGGCCGCTGACCGCCAGCGACGTGGAGGGGCGTCCGCTTTCGGGGAGTATCGCCGTTCGAGGCGTGGATGATGCCATACATCTGGACCTCGATGCCGACAGTTCCCTTGAAAAAGCCGACGTCCTGAATATCATAGATTATCTGAACGACGGCGTACTGGACTGTCTCGTGTGCGATGATGCGCCGTTGGTGAAAATCCGCGGCACTCTTGCGGTGGACGCGGAGCACCAGGCGGACAACAATCTTTACGGGTCGATCGCATTTTCGAGGGGCAGCCTTTTCGGCATACGGCTCGCTGATGCGTCGGTGGGCTTCGCGTATGTCGGGGAGCATCTCACGTTCTTCGATGCAGAGACCCGCGGGCGCGATGGCGGCGTGGTGCGCGGCACGGCAAGGCTTTCGTTCCCCCGACTGGACGCTGCGCGCGCAACGTTCTCGATCGACGCGAACTACCGCGACGGATCCGTTGGCGAAATGGCTGACATGCTGGGCGTGGATTTCGGAGATCGCGAGGGTGTCGTAGAGGGAGAGATCGGCCTTTCCGGCCCGATAGCGACCAATGTGGCGGAATGCGTCAAAGGCGGCGGATACCTGAAAGTGACAAACGGGCGGCTTGCGCGGATGAAACTTTTCATGGGGCTTACGGATCTTCTCGCCAACGAGGTACCGGGGGTAGACAAGGTTGTGGACCAGTCCGAGGCGTCGGCGACGTTCACGATCGAGAAGGGGGTTGTGAGGTCGCGCGACATCCTGATCGAGGGGGCGCTCTTTTCGATATCGGCACGCGGCGAATACGACATTGCGAATGACAGCCTGGACTTCGTTGTGAGAGTGGAGTTGATGCGCAAGGACTCGATTCTGGGCAAATATCTGATACGCCCGGTCCTGTGGCCGTTCACAAAGCTTCTTCTGGAGTTCAAGGTCGCGGGTTCGCTGGATGATCCCAAGTGGGAGTACATCAGCGTTCTGGACAGAATAATGTAGCCGAGGAGAGTTGCACGAAATGAATCTTACGAGTCCCAGCCAGGTGAAGGCCTGGTGCATAGAAAACGAGTTCCACCCCAACAAGACAATGGGGCAGAACTTTCTTATAGACAGAAATGCGCTTGTTGCGATAGTGGACGCCGGCCTCGCGCCGCTCGAGGGCGTCGCTTCGCCGCATGTTCTCGAGATAGGCCCCGGTCTCGGCGTGCTCACGGAGGAACTCCTTTCCCGCGGATGCGAGGTTCTTGCGATCGAGAAGGATCCCGTCCTCGCCGAGCGCCTCGGCGGATATTTCGGCAACTCCGCAAAGTTGAAAGTCGTCGCCGGCGATGCGCTGGATTTCATCGGCGGCGATCTTGGGGAAAAGTTTGACTGCATGGTGAGCAATCTGCCGTACCAGGCAGGCACGAGGATACTTCTTGAGCTTGTGCAGCGCCGTGCGGTTCCGTGCATGACCGTGCTTGTGCAGAGCGAAGTCGCCGAGCGTCTTGCCGCGCATGAAGGCTCGAAAACGCGCGGTCTTGCGGGCGTGTGGGCGCAGTTTGATTACGATGTCGAGATCGTGCGCAAGGTGTCGGCGAGCTGCTTCTGGCCGCGGCCCGAGATCGGCTCAAGCGTGGTGCGGCTGATCCGTCACGACAGAAACATTGGTTTTTCCGCGGAAGAACGCGCGTTTTTCCGCAAACTCACAAAGAAGGCGTTCGAGCACAGGCGAAAGCAGCTTGGCAGCGTGTTCCGAGATATGATACAATCTACGGCGAGGGCAGAGGAGCTCTCGAACGAAGACTGGAAGAATCTTGTGAAAGGACTGATGGAAAAATGAAGACACCTGAAGCGTTTCTGGCCGAGAACGGCCTGCCTGATGCTCGCGACATCGATCGCGCTTCGCTTATCGCAACATTCCTCTCCGAAATGGAGAAGGGCCTTAAGGGAGAGCCTTCGTCGCTAATGATGATACCGACCTTTGTCGGCGTGGGCGGGAAGGTCCCCGCAGGCGCAAAGGCGGCGGTGCTTGACGCCGGCGGCACGAACTTCCGGTCGGGGATCGTCTCGATACCGCCAGAGATTGAAGACCGCAAGAACCAGCCGATGCCCGGCGCAAAGGGTCCGGTGGACGTCGAGGCGTTCTACGCGGCTTTCGCCGACGAGGCGAAGCGCGTGCTTCCGAAGGCGACGGCGAAGAAGATAGGCTTTTGCTTTTCGTACCCTGCCGAGGCGACGCGCGACCTTGACGCGAAGCTCGTACGCTGGACGAAAGGCATACAGGCGGACGGCATTGTCGGCCAGTTTGTAGGCAAGGAGCTTCTGAAGCGTCTTGGCGGCGGCGAGATTGCGATCGTGAACGATACCGTGGCAACGCTTCTTGCCGCCAAGGCGACCGAGTGCGGCAAGACGTATTCCTCGTATGTCGGCTTCATCCTCGGAACGGGAACGAACTGCGCCTATGTGGAGCACAATACGGCAATAGAGAAGCTTGAAGGGCTCGATCCAAGCGGGAAGATGATAATAAACGCCGAATCCGGCGGATTTGACAAGGCTCCGCGCAGTCGCTTCGACGAAGCGATGGACGCCAAGACGATCCTGCCCGGAACGAATCCCTTCGAAAAGATGATATCCGGCGCATATCTTGGGCCAATAGGCCTTGAGATATACAAGGCCGCCGCAAAGGAGGGCTTTTTCTCCAAAGCCGCAGCGGAACGCCTGGCCGGGTTGCCGGCGCTTGAGACCATGGACTTCGACAATTTCACGGCGGGCTGCAAAAAGGAAGGGCGCGCCAATCCGCTTGACGACATATTCTCCGACGCGGCGGACGCGAAGATGGCGCGGAGGCTCGGTCTTCCGGTCTTTGAGCGCGCTGCGGTTCTGACGGCGGTGCACCTCGCGGCGTTTGTCATCAAAACCGGCGAGGGGGCGTCGTCGGCGGCGCCGGTCGCAATCAACGCGGACGGCTCCACCTACTACAAGACGCGCGCGATCCCGTTCGACGAAACCGTGCGCCGCGAACTGGACGACATGCTCGTGAAGCGCCGCAACGTGCATTACGAGATAACGCCCCAGGTCGATGATGCGCCGATGGTGGGCGCCGGCATAGCGGCGATGCTCTAACGCATACGGACGGGAGAGGGTTCAGATGGCGGGAGAGTATCAGTTCAGCCTCATCGACGTCACAAAGCAAGTCGGCGCCAAAACGATTCTAAAGGACGTCAACCTTTCGTTTTTCTACGGTGCGCACATAGGCGTGATCGGCGGCAACGGCGCAGGCAAGTCTTCGCTCTTGAAGATTCTCGCGGGGCTCGACACCGACCTGATGGGCACTGTTCAGGTCGCGAAGGGCACGAGGGTCGGCTACCTTCCGCAGGAGCCGGAGCTCGACGACGCGAAGACGGTAGGCGAGGTCGTCGCCGAGGCCGTCCAGCCGATCAAGGACAAGCTCGACCGCTACGAGGAACTCTGCTGCAACCTCGACGACCCGAAGGCCGAGGCCGAGATGTCGCGCCTTCAGGATGAAATCGACGCGCACGACTACTGGAACGTCGATTCTCTGGTCGAGCGCGCGATGGCGGCAATGCACTGTCCGCCCGCCGACCAGCCGGTCTCGGTTCTTTCCGGCGGAGAGCGCCGCCGCGTCGCAATATGCCGCCTGCTCCTCACCGAGCCGGACGTTCTTCTGCTCGACGAACCGACCAACCATCTTGACGCCGAGACAGTGCAGTGGCTTGAGGAGTATCTGAAGCCGTTCAAGGGAACGCTCATCGTCGTCACCCACGACCGCTACTTCCTGTCGGACGTCACAGACTGGATTCTCGAGCTCGACCACGGCATATGCTATCCGTACAAAGGCAATTACGAGGAATGGCTCAAGCAGAAGGAGGCCATGCTCGCACGCGAGGCAAAGGCCGAAAAGTCGCGCCAGAAACTCATCGAGAACGAGCTCAAGTGGATACAGACGAATCCTTCGGGGCGCCATTCGAAGAGCCAGGCCCGCGTGAAACGCTACGAAGAGCTGCAGAAGCAGGAGGTCTCGACGCGCGAGGACGATCTTGTCATACGCATCCCGCCGGGGCCGAGACTCGGCGATCTGGTCGTCCGCGCCGAGCACGTGAAAATGGCGTTTGGCGACAGAGTCCTCTACAACGACCTGAACTTCGACCTTCCGCGCGGAGGAATCGTCGGCGTGATTGGTGCGAACGGCGCCGGAAAGACGACTCTCTTCAAACTGATCACCGGCCAGCTCGAGCCTGTCGAAGGAAAGTTCTCGGTTGGCGACACCGTGAAGCTCAGCTATGTGGACCAGACGAGAAGCGAACTCAAGCCCGACGAGACCGTTTACGAGGCGATAACCGGCGGCGGGGAATTCGTAAGACTCGCCGGCACCACAATGATGAACGGTCGCGCCTACTGCTCGCGGTTCAACTTCCGGGGCGCCGAGCAGCAGAAGAAGGTCGGCGTTCTTTCCGGTGGAGAACGCAACCGCGTGCATCTTGCGAAGCTGCTGACGTCCGGCGGAAATCTGCTGCTTCTCGACGAGCCTACGAACGACCTGGATGTCGCGACGCTCCGTTCGCTTGAAGAGGGTCTTCAGGATTTCGGCGGATGCGTGATGGTCGTCTCGCACGACCGCTGGTTCCTCGACAGGATCGCAACGCACATTCTCGCCTTCGAAGGCGACGGGAAGACGACATGGTTCGAAGGGGGATATTCCGACTACCACGAAATGTGCGCGAAGCGCAGGGCCAAGTAGCCGCGGATTCCAGAAGGGGTTTGTTTGTCCATGAAAGATGCCAATGCTGGTTTTTTCTGTCTTTGCATGAGTCCCGCCATCGACGCCACCGTGCGGTTGCAGTCGGCGCCCAAAGGCGAGGGCGAGATATTCAAGGATGTCGCGGAGGACGAGAATGTCGGCGGCAAGGCCGTCAACGTAGCGAGGTGGCTGGCTCTTCGCGGAGCAAAAGTCGCATGCGGCGGACTTCTGGGGGAGGACAACGACGGACCGTTCAAAAGGGAGTTGTCCAGGTACTCGATCGCCGACGGGTTTGAAAGGGTTCCCGGCGCAACGCGCCGCAACGAGATGATAACATGGCCGGGAGGTTCGGTGAAGCTGAACCGCTCTGCGTTTCCAAACGTAAAATCGATAGACGGCATGGACTGTCTCCGTCGTGCGCGCGGCTGCAATGTCGCCATCGTGAGCGGATCGCTGCCTGCGTGTTGCGGCAAGCCGTTTTACGCCGATGCCGTCGGGAGGCTGAAGGACATGGGCCTCAAGGTGGTTTTGGATGCGAGCGGAGAAGCCATGCGCCTTGCGCTTGACGCCGGACCCGATGTCATCAAGCCGAATGCCGAAGAGTGCGAGGCGCTTGTCGGGTTTGTTCCAAGGTCTGCGGACGGTTTTCTGCGGGCCACGGATATCCTTCAGAAGAAGGCCGGGCATGTGATCATCTCGGACGGAGGCTCCGGCGCCTGGTTCGACGGCGAGTTCTTCGCGGCGCCGAAAGTCGATGTCGCAGACACGACGGCGGCCGGAGACACTCTTCTGGCCGAATACTGCTGGCGGACTTTCGGCGAAATCCTTTCCGCTCCGGAAGCCGCCCGGTGGGCTGTCGCCGCAGGTTCCGCCGCGTGCACAATGCCAGGCGGCGCGCCGCCGCCGGCCGATCTCGTCGCGGCGCTGGCCAAGGCATCCACATAAACGAAAACGGCGCAAGCGGTCCGCCGCTACTTGCATTGGCGCGCGGATTGCGCTATAATACTCTCAAAACAATGACAAGCAACGACGAATATGTGCTTCAGCTGCTCACCGAGCGCGGGTTCCTGACCCGCGATCAGGTCGAGGCGGCGTCGAAGTCGATGAAGGCGGAGAACGAGACCACGCTTGACGTGCTCGTCTCCGGCGGTACCATTGGCGAGGACGAGGTGCTCGGCACCGTGGCCGACCAGTTCGGCCTCAAGTACTGCCATGTCAACGCAGACGCGATCAATCCGGAAATCGTAAAGGAGATTCCCGCCGACATCGCGAAGAAGTACGGCGTCGTGCCGGTCGTGGCCGATGAATTCTCCATAACGGTTGCGCTTTCCGACCCGATGGGCTACGATGCGATCGATTCGCTCAGGTACGTGCTGCACGGGCGCGACGTCGAGGCCGTCGTTTCGCCGAAGGCAGAGGTCCAGGCGGCGATGTCGAAGCTCTACGAGAACGAGGAGGCGGCCGACGTGCAGACGCGCGACGAGTTCGCCGGCCTCAACGAGGATGCGACGGGCGACGACGCGCCTGTCGTGAAACTTGCGACGATGCTCATCACCAACGGCATCAAGATGAAGGCGTCCGATATACATCTTGAGCCGATGGAGAAGGAGTTTCGCGTAAGGTATCGAATCGACGGCGCGCTGCGCAAGATGGACTCGCCCCCCAAGCGCCTCCAGTCGGCGATCATCTCGCGAATCAAGATCATGTCGAAGATGAAGATCTCCGAGAAGCGCATTCCGCAGGACGGCCGAATCCAGATAACCGTCAACGGCAAGGATCTCGATTTGCGCGTGAGCTCAGTGCCGACGAACCACGGCGAATCGATTGTCATGCGCGTTCTCGACAAATCCAATCTTGCGCTCGGCCTTCCGCAGCTTGGCTTTCTCGCCGACGACCAGGCTACCTTCGAGCGCCTCATCAAGCTGCCCGACGGCGTGGTGCTCGTCACGGGCCCGACCGGTTCGGGGAAGACGACGACGCTCTACGCCTGTCTAGGGCAGATCAACACGCCGGACAAAAAGCTCATCACGGTCGAAGACCCTGTCGAATATCAGATGAGCGGCATCAACCAGGTGCAGGTGAACAAGGATGTCGGCCTTGACTTCTCGGCCGCGCTGCGCTCGATCCTGCGTCAGGCGCCGAACATCGTCATGATCGGGGAAATCCGCGACGAGGAGACTGCAGGCATCGCCATGGAGGCTGCCCTTACCGGCCACCTTGTGTTTTCCACTCTGCACACGAACGACGCGCCTTCGGCCGTCACGCGACTTCTCGACATAGGCTGCAAGCCGTTCCTGGTCGCGTCTGCACTGCGGGCGGCCATGGCCCAGCGTCTGGTGCGCGCGATATGCGAAAACTGCCGCGAGGCCTACACGCCGAGCGAGCGCGAGCTCAAGATGCTCGGCCAGTTCTCGGCGACAATACCCGAGAAGATGTACCACGGGGCAGGCTGCGACAAGTGCGGACGAAGCGGCTACAAGGGCCGCAAGGGCGTGTTCGAGATATTCAAGGTGGACGACACGATCGAAAGGCTCATATTCGACCACGCCCCCGCGACGCTTCTCAGGCAGAGGGCGCGCGAGATGGGAATGCGCACTCTCCGCGAAGACGGCATGCTCAAGGTCGCCAGCGGCATGACGTCGCTTTCGGAGGTTCTGCGCGTCACTATGGGCGATGCGGACTGAATGCGAGGGGAATCAGCTAAACAGGAGGAAAGCCATGGATGTAACAATGAAAGAACTTTTGGTCGCGATGATCGACGAAGGCGGCAGCGATCTGCATGTTCGCGCCTACATGCCGCCCGAGCTTCGCGTGCACGGGGAACTTCTTCCGCTTGCCGACGAGGAACTGACGGAGGATGAGGCGTTCGCGCTTTGCCGCGAGATTTCCACCGACGAACAGATGGCCGAGGTGGAGAAGAACGGCGGCGCCGACTTCGCTTTGGCGTTTCGCGACCTGTGTTCGCCCGAGGAGCAGGATGCGATCGAGGAGAAGAAGCTGGCGACGCGCTTCCGCGTCTCCATATTCAAAGAGCGCCGCCGCTACGGCGCCGTGCTGCGCCAGATTCCCTCGACGCTTCTTACGATGGAGCAGCTTGGCCTTCCTCCTGTCGTGAAGGAACTGCTGTTCAAGCCAAGGGGGCTTATTCTGGTGACGGGCCCTACCGGTTCCGGCAAATCGACAACGCTCGCGTCGATGCTCGATGTCATAAACCACGAGCGCAGCGTGCATATAATCACAATCGAAGACCCGATAGAGTTCTACCACAAGTCCGCCAAGTCTTTGATCACGCAGCGTGAGGTCGGCGACGACGTGCCGAGCTTTGCGGAGGCGATCCGCCGCGCCCTGCGCCAAGACCCGGACGTGATTCTCGTCGGAGAAATGCGCGATATAGAAACCATCGGCGCGGCCGTGACCGCCGCAGAGACCGGCCATCTGGTTTTCGGAACCCTGCACACGACAGGCGCGGCGGAAACGGTCGACCGAATCATCGATGCGTTCCCGACAAACCAGCAGGAGCAGGTCAGAACCCAGCTCGCCGCCGGTCTGCAGGCCGTCATATCGCAGATACTGCTGCCGCGTCTCGACGCCAACGGCGAGGTCCACGGCCGCGTGGCGGCGTTCGAGATAATGACGTCGACCGACGCCATACGCTCGCGCATACGCGACGGCAAGACCAACATGATCAAGAGCGATCTCCAGACCGGCGCCAAATACGGAATGCAGACGCTCGACGCGCATCTCACCCAACTCTACAAGGCGGGTCTCATCGCCTACGACGAACTCATAACAAAGTCGCAGGATCCCGACAGCGTCGTCCAGAAACTCAAAGAGGAAATGGGACGGTAAACAATGCTCGACCCTATACTCCAGATACTTGTCCAGAACGGATACATCGACGACGACTCCGCAAAGGACCTGCAGGACATCGCCAAGACCGAGGGCAAAAGCGTTCGCCAGCTCGTCATCGACCAGCAGGTGGTCACCGAGGACGACCTCCTCGCGGCAATGGCCGCATATCAGGATACCGAAGCCATCGACCTTGGCGCGATGACCATCGAGACCGAGGTGACGGAGGCCATCCCCGCGTCTACGGCCAGGATGTACAACGTCTTCCCTGTCGCGGCCGACGAATCGTCGGTGACGCTGGCGACGTTCGATCTCGTCGATCCGCGGATTTCCGACGAAATGCTCTTCACCCTTTCGAAGGAGGTGAAGTTCGTATTTGCGCGCGAGAAGGACGTGATGGACCGCATCTCCCAGTATTACGGAGACGCGAACGAGTCCGTCGCGGACATGATCAAGTCGCTGGGCGAGGGAATGACGGACGACGAAGGCCTGTCGGGCGCCAATGCGAACGACATAGCTTCGATGGAGTCGGCCGCCAATTCGTCGGCCATCATCAGGTTCGTGAACCTGGTCCTGTATCAGGGCGTCGTCGACCGTGCGGCCGACATACACGTCGAGCCTTTCGAGCACGACTTCAAGATACGTTATCGCGTTGACGGCGCGCTGTACGAGATGAAGGCGCCGGACGTGAAGATGGCACCCGCCATCATCTCGCGCATCAAGATTCTCGCAAACCTCAACATATCCGAGCGGCGCATCCCCCAGGACGGACGAATCGCGCTCACCGTCGCCGGCAAGCCGGTCGACCTTCGCGTGAGCTGCCTGCCTACGGCCCACGGCGAGTCTGTCGTAATGCGTATTCTCGACCAGTCCGCGACCTCGCTCGACCTTGAGAATGTGGGCCTGCCGGAAGACGTCTACGAGCAAATAACGCTCGACATCGAGAAGCCCAACGGAATCTTCATAGTAACGGGTCCTACCGGTTCCGGAAAGACGACGACGCTCTACTCCATCCTGCGACGCATCAACCAGATCGACACCAAGCTGCTTACGGCCGAGGAACCTGTCGAATACAATGTGGACGGAATCGTACAGGTGCCCATCGATCCCAAGGCGGGCAATACGTTCGCGAAGGTTCTGCGCGCGTTCCTGCGTCAGGACCCGGACGTGATGATGATCGGCGAGATCCGCGACCTCGAGACGGCCGAAATCGCCATCCAGGCCGCGCTTACCGGACACTTCGTATTCTCCACGCTGCACACCAACGACGCGGCAGGCGCCGTGACGCGTTTCGTCGATATGAATGTTGCGCCGTATCTGCTGTCTTCCACGCTTGAAGGCGTGCTAGGCCAGCGACTCGTGAGAACCTGCTGCAAGGAGTGCAAGGTCGGCTACGAGCCGGACGACGAGGCTCTTGAGCGCATCGAACTCACGCGCGACCAGATCGGCGGCAGGCCGTTCTATTTCGGCAAGGGGTGCAAGACCTGCAACGGAACCGGCTACAAGGGCCGCAAGGCCGTCGTGGAATACCTCCGCATGTCCAACCCTCTCCGCGAACTGGTCAACAACCGCGCGCCGACGCTGATTTTGCGCGAAAAGGCCCGCGAGCTCGGCATGCGCACGATGCGCGAACATGGCATCCAGGCCATTCTCGACGGCTATACTACCGTCGATGAAGTTCTGCGCTACACCTGAGCGACGCCACATGAAGCGGCACCTGATAGGAATCGGCGGCGTCGGCATGAGCGCTCTTGCCACGGCGCTTGTGCGTCTCGGCGAAGAGGTGACAGGCGCCGACCGCAACCTGTCCACGCCGAACATAGCTTTTCTGCAGTCGCTCGGCGTGAAGTGCTTTCCCGACGACGGCAGCGGCATAGACCCGTCGACCGGTGAAGTGATCGTGTCTACCGCGATCGAAATGGACAACCCCGGTCTTCTGCGCGCGAAGGAACTCGGCATCCCGGTGACGCACCGCGCCAAAGCGCTTGCGCGAGCCCTTTCGGGGCGCAGGCTTGTCGCAGTCGTCGGGACGTGCGGCAAATCGACCGTCACGGCGATGCTTGGCCATGTGCTTGCGGAATGCGGGCTGGACCCTTTCTGCGTGAACGGCGCGAACGTTCCCGGCTGGGAAGGGGCGGTGCGTTTCGGTCGCGGCGCGCTTGCCGTTGCCGAGGTGGACGAAAGCGACAGATCCCTTGTCGCATTCTCGCCCTATGCCGCGATAGTGACGAATGCCTCGGCGGACCACTACTCGAAGGAGGAGATGGACGAGGTCTTCGACGCTTTCGTCAAGAGCTGCGACGGCCCGGTTGTCGATGGTCGCGCAGTGTACGGCGAGGCAGACGTCTCCGCGCTTGGCCGGCACAACCGCAACAACGCCTTTCTTGCGCTTGAAATGGCCAAGGCGCTCGGCTGCGACGAGGCGCGTGCGCGAGCGGCGCTTATGACTTTCAAAGGCGTCGAGAGGCGCCTCCAGCCGCACGGCTCAAACGTATTCGACGATTACGCGCACAACCCCGAAAAGCTTCGTGCGATGTGGACCACTCTCGCCGAACGGTACGAAGGCGGGCTTTGCGTCGTGTGGCGTCCTCACGGCTACGCGCCCTTGCGCAAGATGATGGACGCTCTTGCCGAAATGTTCAACGCCACCATCCGTCCGCAGGACAGGCTCCTTCTTCTGCCGGTATATGACGCCGGCGGCACGACCGACCGTTCGATAAATTCAGACGCGCTGGCCGCGAAGGTTGCGCGGTGTGAACTTGTGCGCGATCACGACGACGCCTTCCGCTGGATTTCATCGCACGCCGGCGGGTTCTCCGCGTTTGCGACATGCGGCGCGCGCGACCCGGAGCTCCCTGTTCTGGCGGAAAGAATCCGCAACGTGTCGCGACATGCACGGTAATGGCGTATTGTGGTATAATATAGATCACGATGAAGAAAACAGACCTAGAGACGTTTCGCGAAGAACTTTTGGCGACGGGCGGCTACAAGACACCTGACGACAGGCGCGCGCCGGTTCGCCACAAGCCGGGTCCGCTGGTGACGATGCGTTTTTCGTTTGCCGTAAGCAGAGTGTTCCCGTTTTGTGCGGTTTGCGAGGCGCTAGGCCTTCTCAAGACGGAACGCTGGGCGAAGTTTTGCTTTTCCACGGTCACGATGCCCGAGTCCCTTGGCATGAACGTGATGGTCGAAGGCTGGGGCGACCGCGCCGCTTACAAGGGACCGGTGATGTATCTCTGCAACCATATGTCCACGCTTGAGACCATACTGCTGCCGCCGATTCTGCTTACGTACGGTCCGTTCAACGTAGTGGCAAAGAATTCGCTGGCGCATCTTCCGTTTCTTGAGAAAGCGGCAGTTCACATGGGCATTGTCGGAATAGGGCGCAAGAACCCCAAGGCAGACTTGATGAGGCTTTTCGATGTAGGCGTAAAGCGCATATCCGAGGGCAACAGCTTCCTGATATTTCCGCAAGGCACCAGGCAGAAGGTGTTTCAGCGCCGGCACTTTTCGTCGATCGGCGCCAAGCTCGCCGAGAAGGCGGGTATTCCCATCGTGCCGATCGCGATCGACTCCCGGTGCATGCCCACGAGGGAGAAGGGACTGCTTTCGAAAGTGTTCAAGGACTTCGGAACGGTGGATACTTCGAAAGACATACGTCTGGCGGCCGGGCCTGTGATACCGTGCGGAAAATCCCGTGAAATGCATGAGGCAAGTTTCGATTGGATAGCCTCCAAACTGGAGTCGTGGGGGTTGCCGACCGACAGGGAGAAGTGATTTCAATCCAAACTAATCCAATTACAGTCAAGGAAAGGAAAGGTAAACAAACATGGCGAGAGTATACAACTTTTCTGCAGGGCCTGCGGTGCTGCCGCTTGAGGTTCTGCAGGATGCCCAAAAGGAGCTGGTCGACTACAAAGGAACCGGCATGTCCGTTATGGAGATGTCGCATCGCGGCAAGGACTACGATGCGATCCACCAGGAGGCGGTCGCGACATTCAAGGAACTTTGCGGCCTCGGCGACGACTGGTCGGTCGTGTTTGTGCAGGGCGGCGCGTCGATGCAGTTTGCGATGATTCCGATGAATTTCCTCGCGCCCGGCGCGACTGCCGACTATGTGAACTCCGGCACATGGGGCAACAAGGCCCTCAAAGAGGCAAAGAAAGTCGCCGCTTTGCGCGGCGCAACGGTCAACGTCGCCGCCGATTGCCAGAAAGACATCCCGACGCGCCAGCCGACCGTGTTCTCGTGGACCAAGGGCGCTGCATATGCGCACATCTGCACAAACGAGACGATCTCCGGTGCGGAGATGAAGACGATTCCGGAAGTCGAGGCGCCGCTGATCGCCGACATGAGCTCCGATATCCTCAGCTGCGAGCGCGACTACTCGAAGTTTTCGATGTTCTACGCCGGTGCGCAGAAGAACCTCGGTCCGTCCGGCATGGCGGTTGTCGCCATTCGCAACGATTTTGCGGAGAAGGGGCCCGAGTCGCTGCCTACGATGCTGCAGTACCGCACATATACGAAGGAGAACTCGCTCTACAACACGCCGCCGACCTGGGGCATATACATCTTTGGCGAGACGATGAAGTGGGTCAAGCGCATGGGCAAGGAGAATCTCTTCAAGCTCAACGCAGAAAAGGCGAAGAAGCTCTATGATGTCATCGACTCCAGCGAATTCTGGACTCCGACCGCCGTCAAAGAGTTCCGTTCCAACATGAACGTGACATGGCGCATCAAGGGCGGCGACGAGGAGCTTGAGAAGAAGTTCATAGCCGAAGCCAAGGCGGCCGGCATGAGCTCGCTCAAGGGCCACAGGTCTGTCGGCGGGCTCCGCGCTTCGATATACAACGCATTCCCGATGGCCGGCGTGGACGCGCTCGTCGCGTTCATGAAGGACTTCGAGAAGAACAACGGGTGATTGCGGAAATCGCAAAGGTGATCGCCGTCGTGGTGCTTCTCGGCACTGCGGCGGCGTTTGCCACGCCAAAAGGCCGGTTGCCTCTCGCCATACGCGGGATCGGCCGCATTCTCGGTCGCCGTGCAGACGCCGACGCAGTGTCTGTTCCCGCATGGCGCAGGATTGTGGCTTTTTTGCTGGCGCTGACGGCAGCCGCTATCGCCATCGTCGCATGATATATGATATAATACCAATCCCATGAAGCTCATAGAAGAACTTAAGGAAAGAGGGCTTGTAGACGCCCTTACCGATCCTGCGATAGAGACGGCTTTGGACAAGCCTGTAACTCTTTATTGCGGGTTTGACCCAAGCGCCCGTTCGCTGCAGGCCGGAAATCTCGTTTCGATAATGGTGCTCAGGCGATTCCAGCAGGCCGGGCACAAGGTGATCGCTCTTGTGGGCGGTGCGACCGGGCTTATCGGCGACCCCAGCGGAAAGAGCGCCGAGCGCAACATGCTTACGGTGGAGCAGGTGGCGGAAAACAAGGAGGGCATTCGCGAAAACCTGTCGCGGATACTTGACTTCGACGGACCGAACGCCGCCGTGATGGTCGACAACTACGACTGGTACAGCGGAACGAGCGCGATAGAGTTTCTTCGCGATATAGCCATAAATTTCCGCGTGCCGCAGATGCTCGCCAAGGAGAGCGTCAAGAAGCGGCTCGAAGCAAGCGAAGGCGCCCTGACGTTCACGGAGTTCAGCTACCAGATATTGCAGGGCAACGACTTCCTCCACCTGTTCGACAGCTACGGATGCACGCTTGAGGTCGGCGGCGCGGACCAGTGGGGCAACATAACGGCCGGCACCGACCTCGTTCATCGCATGCGCGGAAAGACGGCCTTCGGCCTCACTTTCCCGTTGCTTCTCGACTCCACTGGGCGCAAGTTCGGAAAGTCCGAGGGCAATGCTCTGTTTCTTGACGCATCCATGACGAGCGAGTACGACTGGTACCAGTACTTCCTGCGCGCGGCAGATGCCGATGTGATACGGTATCTCAAAGTGTTCTCGATGCGCTCTCTCGAAGAGATTGCAGAGCTTGAGGCGCAGATGAAGGCGTGTCCCGAAGCGCGCATTCCCCAGAAGGCTCTGGCCGAGGAGTTGACTCGACTTGTGCACGGCGAAGAGGGTCTCAAGAAGGCGCTCGGCGCGACGAAGACTCTTTTCGGCGGCGATCTTGCCGGACGCGGCGCAGACGAGATCGAGACGATATTCAAAGACGTCAAGTCAGCCGAGATGCCGAAGGCCGAAGTCGTCGGCAAAAGCGTCTGGGCCGTGGCCGCCGCAGCAGGAATGTTCAAGTCGAACGGCGAGGCAAGGCGCATGGCCGCGCAGGGAGGCCTTTCCCTGAACGGCGCCAAGGTCGACGACAAACGCACGTTCGCGGAAGACGACCTCATAGACGGCCGCGTCGCCATACTGAGGCAGGGCAAGAAGAACAATTTCCTTCTGAAAGTCTGAGGCGGCCGCAAGTGAAGACGATCGAGAGATACGTGTTCGGCTCGTTCCTTTCGAGCTTCATGCTCGCATTTCTCGTTCTCACTTTCGTGCTCACGATCGGTCTGATGGTGCAGATCGTGGGCTACATCCTCAGCGGGCTGCCTATGCGGCTTGTCGGAGAATTCACAATGGTGAGCTTCCCCGAGACGCTGCAGTGGACCATGCCGCTCGCATTGCTTGTTTCGAGCGTGCTGGTGTTTTCGCGCATGAGCGCCGACAGCGAGATCGCCGCCATGCGTGCGTGCGGAGTGAATCTCCTGTCGGTCATGAAGTGGCCGATCCTGTTCGGCCTTGCATGCTCGCTGATCGGCTTCTACGTGAACAACGAAATCGTGCCGCGGGGACACGAACTGCGCCGCTCGCTGAAGGCCAAAGTGTCGGTCGATACGGGATTGGACGTTCTTGAGCCGGGACGCGTGATAACCGACTTCCCCAAATTGAAGCTCTACTTCGGCGCCAAGGAGGGCAATTGGGTATACGATCTGATCGTAATCGACTACTCCAACCCGAAGTTCGATCGCATGATAACGGCTTCCAAAGCGCTTGTCGAAAGCAGAGGCCGCGATATTGCGCTCGACCTGTACAACATGACGATCGATCCTGTGGACGAGAACCATCCGGCGATGGCGCGCGCCAACAGGGCGCAGCATGTCGTGAAGGACGCGCTCAAGAAGTCGAAGTACAGCAAGAAGGAGAAGGATCTGCGGCTTATGGAGCTGATCGGCAGAATACGCGACGACGCGGCCCAGGCGGAAAAGTGCAAGGGCGGCAGCAATGCCGGCAACATGGATCGCAAGCTTGTGCTGCGCGACCTCTGCGAACTCAAAGTGGAGCTTTCGAAGCGCTTTGTGTTTGCGATGGCTTCGTTTTGTTTCGTGCTGGTCGGGATTCCTCTCGGCATAAAAGCCCAGAGGAAGGAATCCACCATCGGCATGGCGATAGCGCTTGCGGTGTCGCTCGGCTACTATTTGATAGTGATACTGATGCTGAGCCTTCACAAGAACTACTCGCTCCACCCGGAACTGCTCATATGGTCGGCCGTTCTCGCATGCCTGGTTTTGGCATCGCGGCTGATACCCAGAAATCTTTAACGCCCAAAGGAGGAACCTCTATGGCAAAGATACATGCTACTGCAATAGTCGAAGACGGCGCCAGGCTTGGCGCGGATGTCGAAATCGGTCCTTACGCCCACGTCGGGCGCAATGTGACGCTTGGCGGCGGCACAATCGTCATGCAGGGCGCCATTGTCGACGGTCATACCACAATCGGCGAGAAATGCCAGATATTCCCGTATGCCCTCATCGGCATGAAGACGCAGGACCTCAAATACAAGGAGGGTTCGACCAGCTACGTGGAGATCGGCGACCGTACGGTGATCCGTGAATTCGCCACGGTGCACCTCGGAACAGCCGACGGCGAGAAGACCGTGATCGGCAGCGACTGCCTTTTCATGGCCTACTGCCATGCGGCGCATGGCGTGATACTCGGCAATCACGTCATTTGCTCCAACTCGGTGCAGCTTGCCGGCGATGTGCATCTGCAGGATTGGTCCATTGTCGGCGGATGCTCGGCCGCGCACCAGTTCTGCACCGTTGGCGCGCATGCCATGATCGGCGGCATGTGCAAGATCCGCCAGGACTTCCCCCCGTACATGCTTGGCGACATGGTTGATGGCGCCATGAAGGTGATTGGCCCCAATGTGGTGGGGCTCACGCGCCGCGGCTTCGCGAAGGATGTGATACACGCCCTTAAAGAGGCTCACCGCTTCATATACCGCGACGGCCTGAACAGAACGCAGGCCCTCGAGCGCGTCGAAAACGACGTTGAACAGTTTGACGAGATACAGAGGCTTGTCGCGTTCTACCGCCAGTCTTCGCGTGGAGTGTCATGAAGAAATTCGATTTTACCGGCGCCACGTTCGATTCAAGGCAGGTCAAGCCCGGGATGCTTTTCGTCGCCCTCAAAGGCGAGAAGGCCGATGGCCACGATTTCATCCCGCAGGCGCTCGCAAAAGGCGCCGTCGGAATTGTCGACGGATACGATGAGCTTGGCGAGCTGGCGCGCGAATACCGCCGTTCGCTCAAGGCCAAGGTTGTCGGCGTGACGGGATCCGCCGGCAAGACCACAACGAAGGAGCTGACGAAAGCCTTTCTCTCTGCAGTCGGCAAGGTCCACGCCACAGAAGGCAATTTCAACAACCATATCGGCCTTCCGGTGACGATTCTCAATTGCCCGAAAGACGCCGATTTCCTTGTTCTGGAGATGGGTTCGAACCATCCGGGCGAAATCGCGGCCCTATGCGACATCGCAGAACCCGATTGCGGATTGGTGACAAATGTCGGCACGGCCCACCTCGAGTTCTTCGGCTCGCAGGACGGCATCGCCGAAGAGAAGGGCGTCCTTCTCGCCCGCGCCAGGATGTTTGGCGTCGCCGCCCGCAACAATGCAAGGCTGTCGCGGCTGCGGGAACTTTGCGGCGGAGAGTTTGTCGAAGTCGATCCAAGACCGGAATGGCTCGTCAAGGCGATGGCCGGCGTCTTGCCGGGCGACCACAATGTATCGAATGCCGCGCTTGCATTTGCGGTCGCCGAAAGGTTCGGAGCCACTCGCGAAAATGCGATTGCGGCCCTTGAAGGATTTTCGCTGCCGGGCGCACGCTGGAGAAAGCGTGTAAAGGACGGCGTGACTTACATCGACGATTCGTACAACGCGAATCCGGATTCGATGATCGCCGCTCTCGATGCGTTTGCGGCGACTCCGTGCGAAGGCAAGCATGTCGCCGTCCTCGGCGACATGTTCGAGCTTGGCCCTGACGCGGCCGAAATGCACCGCAAGGTGTTTGATCATGCGATGAAACTGGGGATACCTCTGGTCATAGGCGTGGGGGAGGAAAGCTCCAAATGCCTATGCCATCTTGCCTACAAGACTCTTGCTCCGCTCAAAAAGAAGTTCCGCTTTGACGTGTCTTCCGGGGACATCGTGCTTCTGAAAGCGTCCCACTCCATGAGCCTTGGTTCGTTGCTTGACGGCTAGCGGCGCGTCTGCGGCGAAGAACGGGGATTTTTGGTATAATACTCGCTGATGTTTCAGGCGAAATACAGGATTTGCGATTTGTTTGGGATTCCGGTCTACGTGAATCTCTCGTTCGTCGTGTTGCTGTTGCTTTTCGTTACCGACTTCCATTCGTTCAGTTTCGGTTTGGCGGCGGCGATCGTTCTTGCCGTTTCGGTAACGCTTCACGAGCTCGGGCACGCTCTTGCGGCTCGCGCTTTCGGGTATCGCACGCGCGACATAACGCTTTCGCTTCTGGGCGGGTGCGCCTCGCTTTCCGCGATGCCGCGCAAGGCCTGGCAGGAGTTTCTCACGGCTCTTGCGGGGCCGCTTGTGAGTTTCGCGCTGGCGCTTGTCGCATATGGCGTTCTGGCTTTGGGGGTTGTTTCCAACGTGTGGCTCGCCGAGGTGCTGGTGTACATGTTCTGGATGAATGTGATGCTCGGCGGCTTCAACCTCCTGCCCGGGTTTCCGATGGACGGCGGGCGCATCTTCCGGTCTCTCATGCGGGCGTTCATGTCGCGCGAGCGTGCCACGCTTGTGGCGATGTGGGTAGGGCGCGTGTTCGCCGTGTTGCTTGGGTTGCGTGGGTTGTGGTCGATTTTCAACGGTGGCGGATGGGGCTTCATCTCCATCATGATCGCATATATGATATGGCAGGAAGGGTACAGGGAGTATCTCCTGGCGCGGGCCGACCCCGACTTCCGCCACTGGACGCAAGACGACTTCGAGGCGCGCGTTTCGCCGCCGCCATATGAAAGGTAGCAGCCGTATGGATATCGCAGGAACTCTCGGGCCGGCAGGCATAATTCCCGTGATCGTGATCGAAGACGCGGCGCAGGCGGTGCCTTTGGCGCGGGCGCTTGTTGCGGGAGGCCTTCCTGTTTTGGAGGTGACGTTCCGCACCAGGGCAGCCGCCGCTGCGATTTCGGCCATCCGGCATGAAGTCCCCGAAGCGACGGTTGGCGCAGGCACGGTTCTCACGGTTGACCAGCTTTATTCCGCCAAGAAGGCGGGTGCGGCGTTTTGCGTCGCGCCGGGGTTCGATCCTGCGATAATGGAGGAGGCGAGCTCTGCGCTTATGCCGTTCTGCCCTGGCGTGGCGACGGCCAGCGAGCTTTCGCAGGCGCTCTCCGCCGGCGCGAAGACGGTCAAGTTCTTCCCGGCCGAGGCTGCAGGCGGTGTGAAGATGATAAAGAATCTGCTCGGCGCGTTCCGCTTCACGGGGGTAAGGTTCATGCCGACGGGCGGCGTGAACCTCGCGAATGTCGAGCAGTATCTGGCGGTTCCCGAAGTCGTCGCTTGCGGCGGCACGTGGATCGTCCCCAAAGACGCTTTGGCGGCGGGCGACTTCGCCGCAATCGAAAAACTCGCGGCAGATGCCGCGGCACTAGTAAGGAGAATCCGTTCATGAGCCAGTTCGGCGACGAGATAATGGTGTTTTCGGGCACGGCCAACCCCGCGCTCGCGGAAAAGGTGGCAAACTACCTTGGGCGTCCGCTCAACAAGATCGACATCAAGCACTTCCCCGACGGGGAGACCTTCTGCCAGGTCATAGACCCGGTTCGCGGAAAGGACGTGTTTGTGATCCAGTCGGGATCGCCCCGTCCGAACGATGCGTACATGGAGCTTTTCATAATCATGGATGCGCTCCGCCGCGGCTCCGCCGCGCGCATAACGGCCGTGCTTCCGTACTACGCCTACGCGCGCCAGGACCGCAAAGACCAGCCGCGCGTTCCGATCACGGCCCGTCTTGTCGCGAACCTTCTCCAGCGCGCAGGCGCCGACCGCGTTCTTGCGATGGATCTGCACGCGAACCAGATTCAGGGCTTTTTCGACGTTCCCCTCGATCACCTCAAGGCCGAGCCGGTGATTCTCAAGTACATTCGCGACCAGCACTGGGCCAAGCCGGTCGTCGTGTCGCCGGATACCGGCGGGGCCAAGACCGCCTACGGCTACAGCCGCAAGCTTTCCTGCGGGCTCGCGATCGTCGCCAAGCAGCGCACGGGCGATTCGACGGTCGATGCGTTCAGCGTCGTCGGCGACGTGAAGGGGTGCGACGTCATAATGATCGACGACATGACGGCTACCGGCGGTACGCTCTCGGCCGCGGCGAAAATGTGCCGCGAAAACGGCGCAAAGTCGGTGCATGCGTTCGTGTCGCACTTCCCGCTTACGACGAAGGGCGTCGAGCGCCTCATGACCGAGACTCAGCTTGACGAGCTGGTCGTGACCGACACCATCCCGCTGCGCGAGGGGTTCGACCCGTCGAAGCTTCCTTTCAAGCTGACGCAGCTTTCGGTTGCGCCGCTCATCGGCGAGGCGATCAAGCGCACGCACGAGAATGCGTCGATCAACGACCTTTTCAACCACGAGTGATGAAGATAATCGCAGGTCTCGGGAATCCCGGCGCGCAGTACGCCGACACGCCGCACTCCGTCGGGTTCGAGACCGTGGACGCCATAGCGTCCGGAATCGGCGCATCATGGGAGGCCAGGAAGTCGTTTCAGTGCCTGATGGCGCGCGGCGTCTTTGCCGGTGTTGACGTGTTGCTCGTCAAGCCGCAGACGTTCATGAACCTTTCGGGCGAGTCTGTCGCGCCGGTTGTGAAGTATCATAACGCGACTCCCGCCGATCTCCTTGTGGTGCAGGACGACATAGACCTTCCGCTCGGGCGCATGCGCATACGCGTCGGCGGCTCGTGCGGAGGACACAACGGCATACGCAATATAATTGAGCGCCTCGGCACGCAGTCGTTCGCGCGCCTCAAGCTGGGCGTCGGCAAAGAGCGCGGCAATGTGATAGGCCATGTCCTCGGGAAGTTCTCTCCAGACGCGCGAAAGACAATGGATGCGGTGATCGCCGAGGCTGTAAAAGCCGCCGCCGCAGTGGTCCGCGACGGACCGGACAGGGCCATGAACGCGTTCAACTCCTTCAATGCGGCCGAAGCGCAGGGTGAAGTGCGCGCAAATGCCGCTTCATGATTTGGTATAATACACGGCGATGGCAGATGCTACACATATCGCGCTTCCTCTGAAGTACAGGCCCATGACGTTCGACGACGTCGTTGGGCAGGAACATGTCGTAAAGACGCTGAGGCATGCGATAGAGGCCGGACGCGTGGCCAATGCGTATTTGTTCATAGGGCCGCGCGGCATCGGAAAGACTACGCTGTCGAGGATATTCGCAAAGGCGCTGAACTGTCTGAACCCGAAGGGTGTGGAGCCGTGCGGCGAATGCGTAAACTGCCGCGAAATCGCCGCCGGGCGCTCGCTGGACGTAACCGAGCTTGACGCCGCATCGCACAACAAGGTCGAGGACGTGCGCCCGATAATCGAGTCGGTGGAGTTCAAGCCGGCAACCTCGCGCTACAAGATATATATAATCGACGAATGCCACATGTTGTCCAACTCGGCGTGGAACGCGCTTCTGAAAACGCTGGAAGAGCCGCCGCCCCACGCGCGTTTCATCTTCGCCACGACCGAGGGCGACAAGGTGCTGCCTACCATTATTTCGCGCTGCCAGCGCTTCGATCTCAGGCGCATCCAAACCAACGATATCGTTGCGCGGCTCAAGCATGTTTGCGGCAAAGAAGGGATATCCGCCGAGGAGGATGCGCTTCTCGCCATCGCACGCGGCGCCGAGGGCGGAATGCGCGACGCGCTAAGTTCGCTCGACCAGCTCATATCCTTCAGGGGCGACAAGGTTACCGAAGAGGACGCGCTCGGAGTGTTCGGTCTCGTCTCCCGCGCCGCGCTGGAAAACCTTGCGGGTGCGATATTGGATGGCGATACGGCCGCGATACTTTCCGCGATCGAGATGTTCGACTCTTCCGGCAAGAACATGCGTCGCGTCGCGGGAGAGCTTTTGCAGCACTTCCGCAACCTTGTCGTGGTGCAGGCTCTGGGGCCTGGCGCAAAATCGCTTACGGCCACCCCGGAGCAGATAAAGACTCTTGTGGAGCAGGCGCGCAGGACGAACGCCGCCAGAGTGTTCCGCGTGTGCGACCAGATAGCCGAGATGGAGGACAAACTCCGCCACGTGTTGAGCGTGAGAACCCTTATCGAAATGTCGCTTATACGGGCTTCGCGCATAGCGACCACCGCTACGGTGGAGGAGCTGATGAAGGCGGTCCGCGAACTTCGCAGTCAGGTTTCCGGCTCAGAGCCCGCAACCCAGCCTCGCGCGGCGGAACCCCGTCCTCGGCCTGCCGTCCAGCCTCCGGTCCAGCCGCCGCCGAAACCGGTTCCGCCGGCTCGGGTTGACCTGTCGCCTGCGCAAGAGCCGCCGAAGCCTTCGCCTTCGATTTCGCACAGGCAGGATATTCTCGACGACCCCAAGCTTAATTCAATCCTTGCGTCTCTGCCGGGCGCTACAATCATCGACATAAAGGAACCCCGCAAATGAACTTTCTCTCATGCCCGTGGCTTTGGATGTATCTTGGCGCGCTGTTGATGCTGCTTGAGCTGCTTGCGCCCGGTTTCGTGATATTTTTCTTCGGGCTTTCCGCCTCAACGGTGGGGCTTTGCCGGTTTGCTTTCGGCGAAGCATTCGACCTCACATGGCAGCTCGCGGCGTTCTCTGTGTTTTCGATAGTGTATCTGGTGTTCCTGCGGCGCTGGATGAAGAAGATATTTGCGGGCTCTGTCGAGACGTCGTGTGCGGATTTCGCCAACGATAATGTGGGGCGCATCGGAAAGATCACCGTGGCGGTCAACCCGCCAATCGCCGGGCGGATCCTCCTGGGTGACGCCGAATGGAACGCCATTTCCGAAACGGCGCTCGCAGCCGGAGTTGACGCAAAGGTTGTCGCGCAGGACAACCTCACGATGAAGGTTGCCGCGCTCTAGTCCGGTCGAGGTGTTTTATTTGCGGCTCCACGAGCCGTCGTCGGCCTGGCACCATATTCCGCTGCCGACCGGCACGTCGTCGCGCATCTTTTGCGCCTTGCGCCGCTGCACCGTCTCAAGTTTGACGCCGCTTGACGCCGCGACATCCTCGAAGCGCTTGCGCCTGCGCGCGTTGGATTCTGCGATGAATATCCTGTCGTCGTCGCTCGCACCGTCGCGCGGCTCGATCATGCCGAGATTCGTGATGCCTGCGACTCCCCGTTCGAGAATTGCCTTTATCTGCGCGAAGTCTCCGCGCGGTTTTTTCTGGGTTTCGTCCGCAAACGCACGGTCGAGTTCCTTGTCGACCTTTAGATTTACATCCATTGTGATGTGAATGGGCTTGATTTCGCTTTCCGTCTTCACTTGGATGCACCCTCCCGCAACTGCCGCAACAATCGCCGCAGAGGCTATCACTTTCGTTTTGTTCATTTTCTGACTCCTTGTTGTCTTTTTGCTGAAGCCTTTATGCCTGTGTTGAGAATGGTTTCAAGATCGCCGTGCAATGTAATGCCAAACGACACCGGAACGGTTGTTTCGCCGTGCGTTGACGAACCTTCGACTTTAATGGCCATTGCCATGGAGTTTGCCCCTTCGGGTTTGAGCCGCATGCTGAGTGCCGTGTAATCGAGGTTTGCAAGCGCCTTTGCAAGGTTGTCCCTCGAGGATGCGGATACTCCGCCAAGTTCGAGATGGTCCACTATTGGCTTGGGGTCGAATATCCTTATCGTTCCGGTTTCGCCCGGAGTCGAGTAGAGGTATGCCGGGCCGAGCTTTATCTCGCTTCCGTTTCTCAGAACGAGCGGCAGCTTGCCGTGAAGCCGGCCGGAGGCCTCGCCGTTGAATCCCTTGAAATGGCGCAGCGTTTCGCCTGCGTCAAGTCCGTCGATAAAAAGCGTAAGCCCGGCATTGAGCCGCTTTGGATCGAGGAAGAACGAATACATCTTTATGTCTCCGCCGCACAATCTTGCGCCCGCCTCCGTGACGAGAAGCGCCGCTTCCGTGGCGCGGACGCTGGCGAATACGTTCGACAGCGTGAAACCGGCGCCTTCGACAACTGCGGCATGTGGAAACATAGGCGAAATGTCGGCATGGTCGGCGATGCCTTTTGCGCCGACGCCCATCTGCAGACCGCTCACGCGCACCGGCGCTCCGTTCGCTTCAAGGGATATGTCGCAGTTCTTGATGCGCGCAGATGCGGACCATTCCGGACACGGCCTCTTTTCCGCCTGGCGCGCGCTGCCCTTGAACGACACTGTGGCGCCGTAGGACAGGTTTTCGATTCCAGGCGTTTCCAACCTTGAAAGTATCGCGCCCGTTACCGGATCGGATTCGTCTACGGCCGTGGCCGGCATTTCGGCGGAGGCTTCCCATTCGCCGGACGATGATGCGGAGAACATCGCCGTTGCCGCCCAAGGCGACCCGTCGATTCTCAACGACGCATCGCCGCTGGCGTCCACGCCGAAGAGCCGCCAGGTCCAGTCGATGTTTGCTTCGGCCGAGAACGGCCAGTCCAGTATCACGCCTTCGGCATGCAGAGAGAGCTTGGTGTCTGTTCCGCGCGAGACGAAGAATTTCACCCGTGCCGTTTTGTTGGATACGAGCGAGGCGGCTTTGCCGGTGATGTTTGTCGAAAGGTCGAACACAAGCTCTGGATAGTTTATCCTGGTGGCGATTGTCGGCGCGAGTGCGACAATCGCCGCAAGCAGCGCGACCGCTCCTGCCGCAGCGCAAAGAAGCGCTCTCGGCCAGACTCGCCCGCCGCGTTGTTTTCCTTCGCCTTCTTGTGTCTCTTTCTTCACGGCGCATATTATACCAAACCTTTCGCATGTCTGGACGCCTCACCCCCGATTTTTGCGTTACGCTTTTCCGGTTTTGAGATCTACACGACACCCGTTGTTTTTGGCATTCGAGACAACCGCGGGCCGAGGTTGATATGTTCCTGCCTAGAAGCCGCTTCCAACGCCTTTGTGGCCGCGCGCGAGCGTCAGACCAAAAATAAGCTAACGGTCCTTCGATGACAATCGAATCGAAAGGACGGACCGTGAGGTATTTTGGTATAATATACGCATGAAGGGCAGTGTCAAAACGACCCATCCGAAATCCGCCGCGTCGAGAAGACGGCGTTAGGAGTGGATGGAAAACTACGGGAATGGCATAATATTGTTGTTGAAATGATGATTGAGCAACACGCAAAAGAGACACGCGGCTTCGACCGCGATATTCTGGAATGGAGCATTCCAGAAGAGGTGCTTGCGGTTCTGCTGAAGGACAGCGCGATTGCGCGTAAACACATTTGAAATCAGACGATAGGAGCAGTCGAAATGAAGAAAGAAGATGGTGTGAAACTGAGTAAGAGGACAGCCGACGGGAAGATTGCATATCTGATCAAGCCTATCCTGAAAGTGTTGCAGGATGCGGGTGGGCAGTTGGAGCGTTCGGAGATTAAAGAACGTATTGCCGATTTGGATGACCAGATTGCGGAATACGCAGAGGAAGTGAAGCAGTCCAAGAGGACGGGGAACACGTACAAGGAATTCAATTTCAAGTTCAACTTCGCCATCAAGGATCTACTGTTCAATGACTTGGTGACGTTTACGCATTCGTCGCCTGTCGTTCTGACGGAAAAGGGCGAGAATCTTGACTTGGATAAATTGGATGCCTGGACGATAATTGAGGCGTCGAGGAAACATTGGGAAGAACTCAGCAAAAGCAAAAAGCAGAAGACGTTCGATGTTGACGACAGTGAAGAGGAGACGCAGGGCGAAGATAAGATCAAGGACGAGATCAACGAAAAGTTGCTTGCTGCGATAGCGAAAATGTCTCCAAAGAAGTTTGAGGCTTTTTCAAGAGCACTGTTGACGAAAATGGGAGTGGAGTTCACGGAGAAGGGTGTTCAAGTCAGCAACGACGGCGGAATCGATGGATACGGGTATCATATCGACAGGAGCGATTTTAGGACGACACGGGTTGTCATACAGTGTAAACGATATAATTCAGGCCCCGTCAGGGAACCGCAGATCAATGAGTTCCTAGGCGCGATGAACAAGTACCAAGCAGACTACGGTGTGTTCATCACCAACGGTAGATTTACGACTGCGGCGCGGACCGCCGCAAAAGAAGGCTCGCCCATTACGTTGATAGACGGCAATGAACTTGTGAAACTGGTCATACGATACCAGCTCTATATCAAGCCTGTTCAAACATACGTGCTGGACGAGTTCTATGATTCGGAAGAGTAAGAGGGACTAAGCAGATGGATGGAAATAGTAGCATGAGATGTTATAAGTCGCCGAGGAATCCGCAGATAAGTTAAAAGGTTAGGATATGGCGCACTTCACAGATCTCATAGTAAAATGCACCGCAAAAGTCGCAAGCCATCTAATCAATGAAATACGGAATTTCATTGATCAAGAGGCATTGGCAAGGAGGTGGAGCTTTGATGCGGATGCAACGGAAAGAATTGGCAACACCATATCAGAACCGTATGCATGCTTTCTATATAAAGATGATGGTAACACGGTTGTGGCGTTATTGGCGCTCGCCTATACGCCTGCTGGAGAAGGATATAATGAGGGACGCTTATGGGTTGCAAATGTTGTTCCCAGATTAAAAGATCATTTGGAACCGCTAGAATACAATCGTATTGTTCAACAATTTGCAGACGATGTACTTGGGCCTGTCCTTGCGCAGAAGTTTTCAGAGTTGACATATGAAATTTCAGGACCAGATAACAAAACTTCAAGTGACAACACGGTTGAGGAAGATGATGACAATGTCTATGATGGGCGGTACGCTGATTTTAAGATAGGAGTTTCTCCTACGGGCGTGCCCATTATGTACACATGCGAGCCGAAACGGTTAGCCAATTCCTTTGGTGCGAATCCGGGAGCACCGCAGTTTTTAACGCCCGTCTTTTTTAGGACTTCGGTTCTGGATAAATATAGAGATGAACCGAGCCGCTATGATGTGGAAAGTGGTTGTTTGCGATGCAAGAGAGATGGAAGTGTTTTGTGGTGCATACAGATAGATAATCATGGAACAGATTGCGTGAGTGTCTGTCTGGGAGACCTCGGGTCTCTGCCATATGCGCAACAACTTCACTTTGCGTCACAAAATGTATTAAAGGGCGAGGTGAGCGACACGTTCTTCAGGTCGCAGATTGATGCAGAGTTCTGTGATTCACCCCACCCTGTTGCAGTGTTTAAGAGTGGTTATTACAAATTGCTAACTGTAGGGTGGGAAGAACTGGGATGGCATCTTCTTTTGCCGCTCACGGAGCAAGATCAACATTATATGTCGGCATTAAAGCTTTTGACGCATAACGAACAGAAAGAGTTTGACGAGCAGATCCTTGCATTAACCAAGATATTGATTGATTCCTTGAATGAAAAAGAGTTGCATAGGTTTTTGTCTTGCGATGAGCGAGGCATATCGTTGTTTGATAAGGTTCTTAAACAGCGCAATGTTCTTGGCTCAGAGCAACATGTAAAGTTTCTTAGGGATTTGCAGGATATTCGGTCAACATTTGTTGCGCATAGGAAAGGTGAAAAGTATATCAGGGTTAGTAGGCGTATAGGTTTGGATCGTCTTTCTCTATCGGAAGTCTTGAAGCGTCTCTTTGTTGAGGGAATAAACTTTTTACAGTTCTTAACTGAGAACATCGATAAATTCAAGTAGAGGTTAACAGATGATGGGCGATGGCAGATTAATGGAGGAAAAAGCTTATGACTGGTGCAACTATAGGCGTAAGGCACGCCTTGGTGATGTTGGCGGTTGTGGCCGCGTTAAACCTATTTGCTGAAGGAGAACCGAAAATGCCAACGCTAAATTGGATGGGAAGGGAAAAGGCGACGAAGGCCGTCAAGGAGGTCGTCATGAAGATTCTACGCGAGGACAAGTCGCTGTCGTATGGTTCGGGCGACAATGTTCTTGTGCATGGCGACAATCTGGAGGCGCTGAAGGCGCTGTTGCCGTTTTACGCGGGCGAGGTGAAATGCATCTACATCGATCCGCCGTACAACACCGGCTCCGCGTTCGAGCACTACGACGACAACCTCGAACACTCCACTTGGCTCAACATGATGTACCCGCGCCTCAAGCTTTTGCGTGATTTCATGCGCGAGGACGGCAGCATCTGGATTTCCATCGACGACGATGAGCAGGCATACTTGAAAGTCATTTGCGATGAGGTGTTTGGGAGGCAGAATTTTCTTACAACTGTTGTATGGCAAAAGCGTTTCTCACGAGAGAATCGCGAAGCAATCGGAGATTCGCACGAATATATTCTAGTTTATGTTAAGGACAAAGAGCGGTTCAAGAAAACGCGCAATCTGTTGCCATTGACAGAGAAGCAGATGAAAGCGTACAAGAATCCTGATCATGATCCGCGAGGACCGTGGCAATCGGTTTCGTTGTTGGCACAAGGCTATCGGCCAAATCAGATGTATGAAATTGTTGCCCCAAATGGGACGGTACATCGACCTCCGCCGGGAAACTGCTGGAAGGTTGTGGAGAGCGAGTACAAAAAGGCTCTTGAAGATGACCGTGTAACATTTGGAACAGATGGGAATGGAGTTCCCCGACGTAAACAATTCCTTGCAGAATCTAAGGGAATAGTGCCTTGGACTTGGTGGCCGCAAGACGAAGTAGGACATACGGGCGAATCAAAGAAAGAGGTGATCGCCATTTTTGGCGCCAATAACCCATTTGAAACTCCCAAGCCCGAGCGACTCATTGAGCGCATACTGACTATTGCTACGAATCCTGGCGAACTGGTTCTTGATTGGCGGTGAAGTGGCAGGGCGGCGGCGGTTTCCGTTACTACGAGCTGGGCGAGGCGATCTTGAACGAGGACGGTTCGCTGACGGGTGACATTCCGTTTGACGTGATGGCGGCGCATGTGTGGTTTTCCGAGACGAAGACACCTTATATTGGCGGCAAGAAATCCACGGTACTTGGCGTACATGAGGGAACGGCGTATGCGCTTCTGTACAACGGTATCCTTAAGGACAGGAGCGTAAACGGCGGCAATGTGCTGACGCGCAAGACGTTGGAGGTGATACAGGCGGATTTGGCGGTGGCTCGCGTGGACGCTCGCCCTCCCGAATATGAGAAGATCGTCGTCTATGGCGAGGCGTGTCGTTTGATGGCTTCGACATTGGAGGCGTTGAAGATCGAGTTCCGCCAGACACCGTATGACCTGGTGACGAGAAGGTAGATTGGAGGGTACAAGATGAAGAGTGTAACGCGTAAATTGGGAAATGCGGAGAGTAGTGTTGGTTCTCGTGGAATCGTTGCGGCAGTTCGAGAGATAAAGGCGGCGATTCTCAGAACGCGCTACATGGCGGCGCGTCTGGCGAACGCGGAAATGCTCAAATTGTACTTTGGAACAGGTGCATACGTTTCGGTGAATTCACGTAAAGGAAAGTGGGGAACCGGGGCAATCGCCGAGATTTCAGCAAGGCTTCAGCAGGAGTTGCCGGGTTTGAAGGGTTTCTCGGAAAGTTCAATCAAAAGGATGCGACGTTTTTTTGAGGTGTGGTGTCCGGAGGCAATTCGTCAATCGGTGATTGACGAATTGGCGACTGACAGTAGATTGCCCATGGCAAATCGCCCATCGGCAATGGGCGATTTGTCGGGAAACGCCGTCCTTATGGTTGCAGATTCCGAATTTCGCCCATCGACAATGGGCGAAATGTCGGAAGCGGACTTTGCATGCTTTTGCGCTGTACCATTCACGCAACACACGGTGTTATTCGAGAAATGCAAGCAGCCTGAAGAGATGTGGTACTACATTCGACGGGCGGCGACCGAGTTCTGGAGCGTCACCGCGTTGAAGACGCATATAAGGGCAGGGGACTACAGGCGGCGCGGCAAACTGCCCAACAATTTCGCGCTGACGATTCCCGCGCATGAACTGGCGGCGCGGGCGGCAAGGATGTTCTCGGACGAGGTGTTCCTTGAGGGCATCAACGTCGGCGAAGACGAAGGAGACGTTGACGAGAAGCTGCTGGAGCATGAGATCGTGGCAAACATACGCAAATTCATGATGTCACTTGGACCAGACTTCTGCTTCATGGGCGAGCAGTTCCGTGTTATAGTGCAGGACGAGGAGCAGTTTATCGATCTTCTGTTCTACAATCGAGCGCTGAAATGCCTGATCGCCCTTGAACTGAAAGGCGGGAAGTTCAAGCCTGCGTACCTTGGACAGCTGAACTTCTATCTGTCCGCGCTTGATGACAAGGTGAAGAGACCCGACGAGAATCCGTCCATCGGGATTGTCCTGTGTCGTGAAGCGAACAGGGGTTTTGTGGAGATGGCGATCCGCGACATGACGAAGCCAATGGGTGTCGCCGTGTTCCGAAGTGACAAAAGGGTGCCGAAGGCGTATCGAGAACTTGAACCGATGCTGAAAGGCCTTACGGAGATAATGGAGGAAGCGAAATGACATTGACGAACTACCAGAAGAACACGCTGGCCGCAGTCAAGGCGTATTTCGAGAGGTGCGCGTTCGAGTCGCCGGAGACCGCCTACAAGACGGTGACGGCGGAGGGCGACGTGCGGCTGCGCCTTGGTGCGGACTATGGCTACAAATCGCCGAACGGGATGGAGGACGTGCCAACTGTCTGCATCAAGGTTCCGACAGGCGGCGGCAAGACGATACTTGCGGCGCATTCGCTGAAGATCGTCGCCGAGGCGCAGTCAAAGGATTATCCGTTCGTGTTGTGGTTCGCGCCGAGCGACACGATACGGAAGCAGACGGCGGATGCATTCAAGAACGTACGGCATCCC
>CACYQU010000024.1 GCA_902776615.1 uncultured bacterium | reverse complement strand
TCACATAATACACTTGACATCTATTATGACACGTCAACAGTGAGTAACATCATTCAACGGGTCCGCGCCATAGCAATCCAGCGCGGCGACACAAACCTTCTGTTTACCTGCGACTTCATGGCGTCCGGAGTGCAAAAACAGATTATCCTTGAAATGGATTCCTTGGAAAAAGGAAATCCATAGCGATAAGTGCGAGGCCTCGCGGAATCGGGAGGATGTCTACTTCAATGCTTGACGGAAACTGCGGGTACAACAAACCAACGGAGGAAGACGAAAATGAAAATTAACACAGCAAGCCTATGTATGACGGCTCTTGTCATGTCTGCCATTGGACTTGTGGCAGAGGAGTACCGTACGGTCGAGGAGTTTGCCGACGCCAGACGTCGCTACAACGGCGAGTGGACTTATCCGCAAGATCCACTGGCCTCGAATATCTATTCCCGGGTGAAGTCTATGTATGAAGGGCATTGGCTGTCGCCGTTCGATTATTTCCTGGCTGTTCGCGGCGGTGGAGTTGAAATGGAGATGGAGACAACAAACTTCTTCACATTCGTTTCGTTCGTGTCGAACAACTGCTCTGCAATTGCCGCAGACTGGCCGACATACGAGACGAACGAGATGGTTCGCTTCACAACGCTGAGCGCCATAGCGTATTCGGGGTTTGACCGAATGACGAATCTCGCCGACAGGGTGCTTGCAGGATATGAGGCGAACACCAACTACTGCGGATGGGACACCATTCGTTTCATCAACTGTCCATACGGGACGAGGGCGACCAAGCAATATCTAGCTCGGAACTATGATGTGCCGGGTGTGAGTAATCTGCTGCAGCGAATACGGGCTCTGGCGGTTGCACACGGTAACGATGTTATGCGGGATGATTGCGATGAATGCCTTTCCGGTGAAAGCAAAAAACATGTTCTCGAAATGATCTCCATTGGCGCAGAATGGCCCTAGCCGAAGTGCCATGAGGCCAGACCCCATGGCAGATTCGTATGGCGGCATGTGTGATTTCCCCCTAAGGGTAAGTCTCGAAACCCCTAAGGGTGAGGCGACCTCACCCTTAGGGTGAGTTAATGAACCCCTAAGGGTGAAGTGCTCTCACCCTTAGGGCTATGGAATGCCACCCCTAGGGGTAATTATGGCCGCCACAGCCCACCCATTGATATCGCGACGAGAATAATGTATAATCTCTCCCGCAAAGCAAAGGTCAACAAGATATGAAAACCATTGGGGCAAGGTCAAGAGCGAGAAGAAGAACGAGCGGCGCCGCTGCGACTACATTTACGTGTCGGACGGAATCCGCGTCAAGGACTTCGGATGCCACGGCGGCGACGCTTTCCGTTAAGATAAGGAGCATCTACGGAATGATGATCATCGTCAGGTAAGCGCGGAAGGGGTATGGCCGGTATGAAGACCGGAATGCATTTTATGATGTTCGTCGCGGCGGGTGTTGTGCTGGCCGGGTGTTGCACGAAGCTTGACGCGAAGCCTGTTGCGCTGCGCGTCGGAACTTGCAACGTGAGGTATGACAACAAGGGCGACGACAAGGCTGGGAACGGATGGCAAGACCGCAAAGGCGATCTCGTGGCGCTTATACGCAAGCTTGACATGGACGTCTTCGGCATGCAGGAAGTGCACGAGAACCAGTGTCGCGATCTGGCGGCGGGTCTCGCGGAGTGGACCGTTGTGGACGACTACGGCGTGACGACTGCGGTGGCATACCGCAGAAGCCGTTTCGACCTTGTGAAGAAGGGCGTGTTCTGGCTTTCGGAGACGCCCGACGTCCCGCGCTCGATGGGGTGGGGCGCGAAGAACATACGATCCTGCCTGTGGATGATACTTTCCGACAAAGCAACGGGGCGTCGCTTCTGCTTCGCCAACACCCACCTCGACCACCGCTCGGAACAGGCGCGCATCGAAGGCGTCAAACTCGTCCTTGAGCGCATGAAGACGTTCAGCGAGGGCCTGCCCGTCGTGTTCGTCGGCGACCACAACTGCGGTCATGCGGCGGAGCCTTCCGTCGAGGTGCGCAGGCACATGAAGGATGCGCGCGATATCGCCGAGGTCAAGGACCCTGGGCCGATCAACACGTTCCACGACTGGGGCAAGGTCAAGAGCGAGAAGAAGAACGAGCGGCGCCGCTGCGACTATATTTACGTGTCGGACGGAATCCGCGTCGAGGACTTCGTCACTCACGACGATAAGCGTCCTGGCCTCGACCGCTACCCAACCGACCACTATCTTCTCACGGCGAACATAGAGCTGTAGGCGCATGTTCAAGCGCATTGCAATCGTCTTGGCTGCATTCGCCGCGCCGCAAAAGACAAGGCGTGCCTGATAAGCGTGGATGTGCAGCGCTACGGACGCTATCTCGGCAACCAACACCACGAGCCGGCAGACGATCTTTCGGGCTTCAAGGTCGAATACGAAAACCTCGCGTTCCGCAATTTCACTGTCCATGGCGAGGCGCCGTGTCTTGTCGGCAAAATTGACGCCACAAGCTCACCGCATACGATAAAGGGGTTGAAACTGGAGGGTCTTCCCGCCCAGATGAGCTTTCCGTCCCGTCTGGCTGGGAGCGTAGGCGAGAAATGAATTCGCTGGATTGTATGTCGAAACCCATGTGGCCACTTGCGGTTCGTCAGAGTTTATAGTATACTTGTCTCACCATGAGTTCCAAGATTTCATACATTCTGTGTTGCGCGGCTGCTGCTGCGACGTCCTTTGCGGCGTTTGCGCAGGAGGCCGAAGCCACTGCCGAGGAGCCTAAGGTAGATGAGGCGCTTGAAGCCGAAATCGCCTATGTAGAGGCCTTGATCCAATTCGGTTACCCCGATTTTGCGGAGCCTGTAATCGCCGCGACGAAGGCCAAGTGGCCCGAGTCGGAGGCTCGGTTTTTCGCAATCGAGATACGCGGCATGCTGTCGCTCGGCAAGTTCGACGAGGCCGAGCGCAAGATAGCCGCGCTGCCCGACCGCAAGGGAGTGAAGTACTGGGCGGCGAGGCTCGAAGTCGCCAACAACTACTACGCCCGCGGCTCGGAGGGCAAGGCGGAATGCATGAAGATCTACGACGAGTTCTTCAAGCTGTTCCCCAAGCCGCCTAAGGAAATCCGCGCGTTCCATCTCAACGCCAGCTACCAGTACGGCCAGCTGCTCTTCCTCGCGAAGCAGTACGCGAAGGCCGCGCAGATATACGAGAATCTTCTCAAGGAGGTCAAGGGCGAGGACTGGTGCGGAATGGCCGCGGAAACCGTCAAGATATACCTCAAGTGCGCAGATGAACTGGCCGACCCCAAGCAGGCCAAGGAGCGCGAAGGCAATCTCGCGGCCGCCGAGAAGATCGTCGACAAACTGCTGTGGCACCTCGACCAGCCGGTCTACTTCGGGCAGGCGGTTTCGATGAAGGCCCACATAGAGGTGATGCGCGGGCAGGTGGCGCGTGCGCAGGAGATTGTCGAGGAGTTCAAGCCGCAGCTCCAGGAGATCCACGACCAGATCGTCGCGGCCGATCCCGACGGGAAATTGGGGCTGCTCAAGATTTCGCCGCTTCCCGAGTGCCTTTACCTTCAGGCGAAGATGCTGTGGGACGAGGCGCAGGCCGAGGCCAAGAAGCCGAAACCCGACGACGAGCGCATCAAGGGGCTCATGTTCGGCGAGCGCGACCAGCCGGGCGGCAAACGCAACGGACGTGGCGCGTTCAATCTCGCCGTCACGGTGTTCCTGAACTACGAGAGCAGTCCGTGGGCGGCGCCGGCTGGCGATCTTTCGGAGGAGGTCAAGGCTTTCGCCGAGCAGAAGTACGGTGCGAAAATCAAGACCAAGGTCACGCCCGAGCAGATCGCCAAGGTGCGCGCGGCGCAGTTCAAGAGCGCCGACGAGAAGCTCGCTTCCGGCGACAGCCTCGGCGCGATAGCCGACTACTACGCGGTTCTTGCGAAGTATCCCGAGATTGTGGAATCGGTCGGCGCGATAGCCAATATCGCCTCGGCTTTGCAGGATCTCTATGCGGAGGAGAAGGATGCCGCGAAGAAAGAGGAGTACCGCGCCGACGCCGATGCGGTCGAGGGCTATCTGGCGGAGCGTTTCGCGGGCAATGCCAACAAGGTGATCATGACAGAGGCAGGAAACGCGGTGTTCCGTCTGGCGAGCCGCGAGCAGGAGCGCGGACAGATCGCCCGGGCCGACTGGCTGTACAAGGAGTTCATAAGGAACTACACCGCACATGTCAACTCGGCCGTGCTCGCCGCCAACAAGGCAATGGAAAACCAGAAGGCCGAAAAGTGGAATGATGCGATAGAGTACTGGAAGCTGATCGAGGAGAACTACACCAACTCCGCTTCCTATGCGACTGCGCTCTCGCAGATGTCCTACTGCTACGGAAAGCTTGGCGACACGACGAACGAGATCGCCTACATAACCCGTTATCTGCCGCTCGAGACCGTGAAGATACGCCGCCTGCAGGCTCAGTTCCAGCTTGCGCAGATGTACAAGAACGACGGCCTGGCGGTGCTTGACGCGCTCAACAGGGGCGACGAAGGCGTGCCAGCCGAACCAGAGGCGGTGGCGGCCGAAGAGAAGCGCGCCTCCGCTCAGATCATCCGCGCGATTCAGCAGTTCACGAAGTTCTCCGCCGAGGCGGAGGAGGCGTTGAAAGATCCGGCGACGCAGAAGGGCGACGCCGAGAAATACGCCGAGCTCAGGGAGGCGGCGATGTTCCTCGTCGGCGCGTGCTGGAGCCGCATAAACCGTCCCGAGGCCAATCTTCAGAAATACCGCGAGCGCGCGGCGCAGAGCTACGAGGCGTATGTCGCGGCGTATCCGAACGGAACCGAGAAGTATCTCAAGTCGGCCTACGTGAGTCTCGGCACGATCTACACCGCGCTCGGCGACATGGCGAAGTCCAAGGACGCGCTCGACCGCCTCTCGCGCCAGTTCCCCGATTCCGACGAGGCCAAGAACGCAAAGCCGCGTCTTGCCAAGAGCCTTATCGAGATGGGGCTGAAGCGCGAGGGTACCGAGATCTACGCCGAGATGCTTCGCACGGATGGCGCCTATACGGCCGCGCAGTTCCTGGCTGCAGGCGAGGCTTTGATCGATGCGAAGAGCTGGGACTACGCAAACCAGGCGTTCGAAAGGGCGATAAGGCTCGCCGGCACGAACTATCCGACGACCGTCGCGCGTTCGCGCCTCGGTATCGCCAAGAGCGCGTACAAGCAGGGCTCTCTCGCCGAGGCGCGCGAAGCGCTTGACCAGTTCCTCGCCGATCCCAAGATGTCCAAGATGCTCATCGCGGCGGACGCGAACTTCCTGCTCGTGCAGGTCGCGAGCGACCAGGGCCGCACCGAGAAGGATGCGACCATGCGCGGCAAGTGCTTCGGCGCGGCGATTGGCGCGCTGAAGAAGGTGCGCACCTACTGGGCCAAGAAGGAGCCGTGGGAACAGGCGACGCTCGACCTTCTCTCCGGCGATGTGCTCGTGGACCGCATGAAGGCCGAGGAGGCGATGGGCCTTGCGGAGGAAGCCAAGGAGACTTGCGGACGCGCCGCCGCGACGTTCCAGGTGTTCATTCAGGCGCACGGCGTCACAGAGAGTCACCCGGCCGACAAGATGTCCGCCGGCGAACTCGCCAACCTCGAGCGTGCCTATGCGTCGATGTTGCCGCTCTTCGTGAAGCAGGGCGCCGTGCAGGCCGACAACGTGCTCAAATTCGGCCAGGAGTATCTCGACCTCTTCCCGAACGGAAAGTCGCGCACGGAGGTCGTCAACTGCATGAACGCAGCGCGGGCTGACGCGACCGCCGCGGCGCAACCGCCTGCGGCCGAGTGAGCGGAGGATTGAAGCGGAAACGGGAACAACCAAGACATTTCAAAAAAGACATTTCAAGGAGAAAACACAATGCGCAAAACGATGATAACGGTTCTCGCGGCCCTGGCGGCCGCGCAGTTGATGGCAATACAGGGAACGATCTCCACGGAGACCGATTCCAAGAGCGGCGACATAAAGTGGCAACCGCGAACGAAATCGTATTCGCTGACCTACAAGAAGGGCAAGACCGATCTCCAGATGGAGTTCCCCCTTGCGGACGTAGTCAAGATCGACATTCCCAAGCCGGCGGGATACGACAAGGCCGTCTCGATGGTCGAGGGCGGCCAGGGCGCAGGTGCGATCGCCACGCTCTCCAAGATCGTCGCCGACTACCGCATGCTCAACTGGGATAAGCAGGCCGGCAGATATCTCGCGCTCGCCTACATCGCCGCGAACCAGCCCCAGAAGGCTTTCGACGCATGCCAGGCAATCATCAACGAGGATAAGGCGGCCGCGTGGAGCGGCGATCTCGCGGCGGCCTACTGGCAGGCGCTTTTGAAGCTCGGCAAGACGAATCAGCTTGAGGGGCTTCTCAAGAAGGCGGCGTCGAGCGGCAGCCGACAGGCCTCTGCTGCGGCGCTCAACCTGCGCGGCGACATGATAGTTGCCGCAGGGAACGATTCGCCCGACTCGCTCAAGACGGCTCTTCGCGACGGCTATCTGCGCGTCGCGCTCATGTACATCGACCCGGAGTGCGCGCGCGAGCGCACTGAAGGCATGCTCAAGGCGGCGCAGTGTTTCGAGAAACTCGGGCAGGTTGCAAGAGCCGAGCATCTGCGCTCTCAGGCCAAGGCCCACTAATGTAACATTTCCCGACAAACAACAAGTCTTAAACAAACACCGAAGGAAAAACAACAATGCACAAGATCAGAAAGTCGTTCATGGCAGCCGCGGTTCTCGTCGGTTCCTGCATCGCGCCCGTCGCGGCGCTCAACTCGTTCGGCCAGGAGATTACCGACGCCGAAGGCAATGTCGTATCGGATAACGCCGCGAAGCCCCAGAGCAAGGGCGGCGGTTTTTACGAGATCGTTTTCGGATCGGGCCTTGTCGGCACGATTCTCTGGTTCACGCTGTTCGGCGATGGCGCGCTTGCCATATACTTCTCGATCGACAGCGCGATTCTGATCAAGCCCGAGCGTCTTATGCCCAAGAAGCTCATCGACAACGTCCAGGCCGCGATGGCCGAGGGCGACGTCGTTAAGGCGATGCAGACGTGCGAGCAGAATCCGTCCGCGATGAGCTCCATCGTGATGGCGGCGTTCCAGCACATCGAAGAGGGCTTCGAGGCCATCCAGGAAGCGGTTACGGCCGCGTCCGACCTCGAGCAGGAGAAAATACAGCAGCGCCTGAACTGGATTTCGGTCTGCGGAAACCTCGGCCCGTCGCTCGGCCTTCTCGGTACGGTGCAAGGCATGATTCTTACGTTCCAGGCGCTGGCCTCCGGCGGCGCAGGCGACGCTTCGGCGCTCGCCAACTCGATCGGACAGGCTCTGTGGACCACCGCAGGCGGCCTTATCGTGTCGATTCCTTCGATCACGGTGTTCTACTCGCTGAGAAACAAGGCCAACCGCCTTATCCTGCGCATGACCGCCGTTACAATGGAGCTTCTGAACGGACTCAGGAACGTGTCCGTCGACGATGGCGCAGCAGAGGAAGCGCAAGCCTGAGGATTTTAGCCAATGGCACGAAAGTCACAGGAAAACCCCGCGCTCGACATGACGCCGATGATCGACGTCGTGTTCGAACTCATCATCTTCTTCGTGGTCACGCTTACCGAGGCCCAGAGGAAGGATGAGACGATCGAGCTCGAGGACGGTCAGCACGGAATCGTGCTTGTGCCGGAGAACCTGCCGCCGACGCACATGCAGATCGACATCGCGAGCCGCGACAAGAACGGTCGCCCTCTCCCGAAGGGTCGAATCTCAATGGGCGACCGCGAGCTCACTCCGGACGAGATCGGACGCCGCGTAAAGGAGAAATACCGCAAGATCGGCGAATTCCCGATCCTCATTCGCGCCGACTACGACGTGAAGCACGAGGTTGTGGCGAAGGTGATGAACGCCTGTACGGAAAACGGCATCTGGAAGATATCCTTCATGGCGATAGCCGAAGACAAGACTTCCAAGCCCGGCAAACCAGGGCGACCCCACTTGAACCGCGTAAGGAAGGCGAGGTGAACCAATGGCACGCAAACCTCAGGAAAACCCCGCTCTTGACATGACGCCGATGATTGACGTCGTGTTCGAGCTGATCATCTTCTTCGTGGTCACGATCAAGCAAGAGGATCTCTTCTCGCAGCTTAACGCGAACCGTCCCGCGCCGGCGACCGGCAAGTCGGATTCCTCCGAATCCGACACGACGGTCACGATCGCCATCGGGGCGGGCCGCGACGCAAACGGCGTTCTCGTGTACAACAGCCGCGAGGTGACGCGCAAGGAACTGGACGCGAACCTCAGGGACGTCGCCCGCACGTCGACGAAGACGCCGATCATCGTCAGATGCGAGGAGAAGTCTCCCCACAAGGCTCTGGTGGACGTGCTGGACATCTGCTACAGGCACAACCTGTTCAGCGTGAGCATATTCACCATGTAGGCCGGAAAGGTGCAATGGATACATGAGCGAAGAACTTGAAAACGAAGTAGAGGAGATCGTCGAGGAGCTTACCCCCGAGGAGATCTTCGAACAGCATCGGCAGGAGATTGCCGAGCGTTTCGAGGAGAAGGGCTTTTTCAAGCGCCTCATCGAGATGTTCTCCGGCCTCTCCAAGCCGAAGAACTCGCGCGAGTACAAGCTGGCGGTCGTAGATCTGCAACGGCTTGCGGCGCCGCTGATGGCGATTCTTCTGCCCACGCTGGGCGTGATTGCTCTCATCGTCATCACGGCGGTGACCGGCAAGTCCAAGGATGTGGTGCAGATCGAGGTGGCCCGTGCGCAGACCGATCAGGAAGAACTCACGGAAGAGCAGGAGCCAGAGCCGGAGATCGAGCCCGAGACCCCGCCGGACGAGATGATCGACATTCAGGTCGACACCCCGACCATCAACCAGGTGGATTTCGCCGACAGCACGCCCGCGCCCTCCAACGAGCCGGTCTCGGTAAAGCCTGCCTCGCAGGATTCGGTGGCGATCATCAAGTCGCCGGTGGTGATGAAGTCGATGGCCGGTTCGCGAAATCCCGGTATGATCGGGCGTCTTACGAACGGCGGCAAGGGCTATGGCGACGCCAATACCGAGGCGACCGTGCTCAAGGCGCTGTGGTGGCTAAAGGCTACCCAGAGCGCCGACGGCAGCTGGGCTACAAAGTCCGGGACGAAGAGCCCCCTCGCCAACACCGGCTTTGCGGTTCTTGCGTATCTCGCCCACGGCGAGACGCCATCCTCGAAGAACTTCGGCGAAACGGTCGAGAAGGCCATGCAGTACCTTATCGATGCGCAGTATGTCGACAATTCGGGAACTGTCCGTTTCAAGGGAGCCGATGGCAACGAGTATGCGTTCCTCATCGCGACCTACGCTCTCTGCGAGACGTACGGCATGACGAAGAACCCCAACACGAAGACCGCCGCGATGAAGGCGCTTCAGCGCATAGTCGACAGCCAATCCCCCACGGGCGGCTGGGACTACAAGATGAACAAGGCCTCGACGCGCGACGACCTTTCGTATGCGGGCTGGGCTCTTCAGGCGCTGAAGGCCGGCAAGATGGCCGGCATGCACCCGAAAGGGCTGGACGAGTGCATCAAGAAGGCGATCAAGTGCCTCAAGACGCGCTCCTTTGACAAGGGCAGCTTCACATACTGCGCCAACGCGCGCTACCACCGCGGGCTCACCGCCACGGGGTGTCTTGCGATGCAGCTACTTGGCTTCGCCGACCAGCCTGAGGTTCGCCAGGCGCTGGACTACATGAAGGAATGGCGCCCCTCGTTCGACGCGGAAGGCATGAACACCGCGACGCCGAAGGACTGCAGCAGCCCGCAGTACTACAGCTACTACGCGGCGCAGTGCAAGTACCAGGCCGGCATGAGGCAGGGCGCGACGACCTCCGACCAGAAAGTCTGGCAGACGTGGAACGAGGCCATGAAGAAGCTCTACCCCTCCAGCATCAAGACCCTGCCCGAAAAGGTCAAGGGTCCGGACGGCAAAGAGCATGCGCAGGGCTACTTCGAGAACAAGGACAGCTTCTCCACGCGTCCTGTGATGGATACTTGCCTTGCGGCGTTGCAGCTGATGGTGTATTACCGCTACCTGCCGACAACGCAGACCAAGGCTACCGAGGTTGAGAGCGAGACGCCTGCCAAGAGTGGCGGCGAGGTAGAGGTGGAAGTCGACATCTGATGACGAACTTTCCTCTCTTTCTTGCACTCAAGTATCTGCGGCCGAAGCGATCCGTCGCTTCGGTCATTACTTGCGTTTCGGTCCTTGGCGTGATGCTCGGCGTCGCGGTTGTGATAATCGTGAGGAGTGTCATGACAGGCTTCGGCGACATTTGGGAGGAGAAGATTCTCGACTTCAAGCCCCATATATCGCTAGTGCCCCGTGCAGGAACCGTTCTTTCGGGCGAAGACGCCATTTCCAAAGAGATAGGTGCTATTTCCGGCGTGACGTGCGTTACGCCGGAAATAGATACGCGCGTTCTGCTGTCCAGCAATGGGCGTGTGCTCGCGCCGGTTCTGATCGGCGTCGACGGCGACGAATTCGTACGCGCCTACAAGGTAGGTGCTCCGGTCGCCGGCACGTATTCGCTTGACGGAGATTCGCTCGTGCTCGGTGCAAACGCGGCGCGGCAGCTTGGCGTGTGGGTCGGCGACGAGGTCGTTGTCTACTCTCCGAAGACGATGGTTTCGCAGGACGAAGTATTCCTTCCGCTCAAATGGAAGGTTGCCGGCATTTTCTCTTCCGGGCAGCATCAGTACGACTCGGGCTATGCTATAGCGTCGCTGAACAATGTCCGCGATCTGATGGGGCTTGAGCACGGCGTATTCGCCGTGCATGTGAAGACCGATTGCCCCACCGACCCGCGAAAGTTCGGCGCGGTGGAGGCTGCAATAGCGGCGGCAACCCCCAAACTTCGCCAGATAAGCTGGCGCGAAGCCGACCGCGAAATCTTCAATGCGCTCGCCGTCGAGAAGAATATGACGGCGCTGCTGCTGATGCTCATATCTCTTGTCGCGGTGTTTTGCGTGATGAACACTCTTCTGGTCCTGACCGTCCAGAAGACGCCGGAGATAGGCCTCTTGAAGGCGCTCGGTTTCACGAAGAGGCAGGTGATGTCGGTATTCATGGTTCACGGCATGATCCAGTGCACGACAGGTGTCGTGCTCGGCCTTCTTGCCAGCTGGGCCGTTCTTGCCAATCTTCAGCACATTGTGGAATGGCTTGCGCGGATGGGGCTGGAGGTCTTTCCGGCGTCGGTCTACGGTCTTGAGGGTATTCCGCACCGGCTGATAGTTTCCGATATATTCTGGACGAGCGCTCTTGTCTTCGTGTTCGGACTTGCCGCGTCGTTCATGCCTGCGCTTGTCGCGGCTTCGAAGGATCCAGTAAAGGCTCTCAACTCATGATAGTGCTCGGAACGATCGATATATGCAAGCGCTTCCGCGTTCCCGGCCAGAAGCCGATAGAGGTTCTGCGCGGGGTGAATCTGTCGGTGGCGCCCGGCGAGAAGGTCGCAATCATCGGGCGCTCCGGCGCTGGAAAATCGACGCTGCTCAACATACTTGGCGGGCTCGAAAAGCCTTCTTCCGGAACTGTGACGCGTCCCGAGAACATAGGCTTCGTTTTTCAGAGCTATCACCTCATGCCGGAACTCACGGTTCTTGAGAACGTGCTTCTGCCTACGATGGCAAAGCGGTTCAAGGGCCGCGCGCTTCTGCCCGGCGCATCGCGCCGTCGCGCCGAGGATCTTATCGCCAAGGTTGGTCTCGCCGACCGCATGCATCATCTGCCGGCCGAGCTTTCGGGCGGCGAAATGCAGCGCGTCGCGCTGGCGCGTGCGCTTGTGACAGAGCCAGACCTCGTCCTCGCCGACGAGCCTACCGGCAACCTTGACGCACTTACAGGGGCGGAGATACTGAAGATACTTTCAGACCTTTCTGCGGGGAAAGCCGTTTCGCTTGTGATGGTGACTCACTCGCCTGAGGCCGCCGCGATTTGCGACAGAGTTCTTACGCTCGAAGGCGGAGTTCTACGCTGACCTTTTCGGAGCGCGGGCGATGGCGTTCGAAAACGGAGTCAACTGGAGACCGAAAGACCCGCAACTGCGCGGCCGCTACGATACATTCAACTCGGCGTTGGAGGCGGCTTTCCGCGATCTCACTACAGAGCGCAACGACTTCTTCGACTCCATCGCCGACGAATGGAAGCGTCTCTTTCCGAACATGCCGGCGCGTCCCGGCCGATACGAGGACGGCAAAATCGTCCTTTATGTAAAGAATCCCCCTACGCTCTATCTGATGCGCATGAGGCTTGGTATGATACGCAAGACGCTTTCCGGCCTGCCAGGTGCGCCGCGAGCGATAAACCTCAAGTTGGAGGTGCATTCGTCAGACGCATGAAGACGCTCGCCAGGCTCTTCTTCGAGATGTTTCGCATCGCGCTTTTCGTGGTTGGCGGCGGATATGCGATAATCGCTGTCGCCGATGAGGTGTTCTCCAGAAAGCTCAAGTGGACGCGCGAAGGCGAACTTGTGGAGGGACTGTCACTATTCCAGACGTTCCCCGGAATAATGGCCGGACACTGCGCTGTCTATGTAGGCCGCAAGGTAGCGGGTCCGCTCGGCTCGGCGGTTGCGCTTGCCGCCGTCGCTCTGCCCAGCCTCGCCATATTCCTCTTAGTCTCCATGGGATACGGTGCGATTCCCATCGGCAACCCGTGGCTTGTCGCGGCGTTTGGCGGTCTCCGCTCGGCGCTTACAGGCGTAATAGCAGGCATGATCGTTCGCGGCTGGACGAAGAGCGTGCGCGGCATTTACGGCTATTCGGCGGCGGCTGTCGCGTTTGTGCTTCTCGTATGCGGAGCGAACCCTGCGCTAGTGCTCGTTGCGGCGATGGTCGCTGGCGTGGTTGTTGAATACGCGCCGCGCGCTGGGGCGTCGCGCCGCTTCAACTCGCTTGGGGTGGTGATGCTCATATTTCTGAAGTACGGGGCGCTGGCGTTCGGCGGCGGATATGTGCTGGTGCCGATGTACATACGAGACTTTGTTGGCGCGGGAGCATCGCTTCTGCAACTGCCGCCCGAGGAGTTCGCGAATCTGATGGCGCTCACGCAAATGACGCCTGGCCCGATAGGCATAAACGCAGCGACGTTTTTCGGCTACAGACTTGGGGGCGTCGCGGGTGCGGCGGTTGCGACGGCGGCGCTAGTTCTGCCAGGATCGATTCTTCTCTCGCTCGCGCTTGCATCGCTCGAACGTTTCAGCGGCAGCAGGGTTGTGAAGGGCGTGCTTGCAGGCGTGAAACCCGCGACGATGGCGCTAATGCTTTCCGCCGCGCTTTCGTTCGCCGGCATGTCGCTCTGGAGCATCGCAGACGGCGGCGGTTTCTCAATCCATCTTGATGCAATCGCTCTCGCGGTTTTCGCGTGTTTTGCAACGGTCAGCCGCCGCCTGGGAGTGATGCAGACCATTTTCGCCAGCGCCGCGGCATCATTGCTCTTTCATCTAGTGCGCATGTTCTGACATGCGAAGGTGCGGTGCGGGAGAATATGGTATAATTATTTGCATGTTTGGAGAAGAGCATGGTTGCAATAATTGATTATAAAGCAGGTAATCTGACGAGTGTCAGAAACGCATTTGCCTCAATCGGGGTCGAGGCTGTAGTCACGAGCGATCCGTCCGTTGTCGCTGCGGCCGACCGCGTTGTATTCCCTGGCGTAGGTGCGGCTGGAAGCGCCATGGAAAACTTGCGGCGCATGGGGCTCGCGGATGCCGTTCGGTCGGCGGCCGCGACTAAGCCGTTCCTCGGCATATGCCTTGGCATGCAGATTCTGTTCGAGCATTCGGAAGAAGATGGCGGAGTGGACCTTCTTGGCGTGCTGCCAGGCAGAGTGCGGCGCTTCCCGTCCGCAAAGGGCTTCAAGGTGCCGGAGATCGGCTGGAACCAGGTGAACGGCGCCGACGACTATTATTTCGTCCACTCCTATTTTGCAGAGCGCGGGCCTTTCACGGTTGGTACAACGGATTACGCCGGCGTAACTTTCACGAGTGCGGTCCAGAAGGGCGCGCTCCTCGCCTGCCAGTTCCATCCCGAGAAGTCGGGGCGCGTCGGGCTTGAACTGCTTAAGCGCTGGCTCGCCGACGGGCAATGCATCGTTCCGGCGGCATCGTCTGCAACATCCACCCTTGCGCGGCGAGTGATACCGTGTTTGGACGTGAGAAACGGGCGAGTTACGAAAGGCGTCAAGTTCAAGAACAATGTCGATCTTGGCGACCCCGTAGAAATGGCCGTCGCATATTCCGATGGCGGTGCGGACGAGTTGGTGTTCTACGACATCACCGCGTCGGCCGAGCGCAGACCGATTGACATAGGTATGGTGGAATCGGTCGCGAAGGCTGTGCGCATCCCGTTCGCCGTCGGCGGGGGTATATCGTGCCTTGCCGATATGGAGCGCGTGATACTGGCTGGCGCAGAGAAGATTTCGGTGAATTCCCTTGCTGTGCGCAACCCTGCGATAATCTCCGATGGTGCGGCGGCTTTTGGGCGGCAATGCATCGTTTTGGGGATGGATCCCGTAAAAAGCCCGAAGTGTCCTTCCGGCTACGAGATTACGACGCGTGGCTTTCGCGAGTTCACAGGCATGGACGCCGTCGAGTGGGCCAGGCGCGCGGCGGATTTGGGCGCGGGCGAGATTGTGGTCAATTCCGTCGATGCTGATGGCACGCGCCAGGGCTTCGAGTTGGAGCTAACGCGAATGATCGCCCAGGCGGTGGATGTTCCTGTCGTGGCGAGCGGCGGCGCGGGACGCCCCGAGCATCTCGTGACTGTATTCCGCGAGGCCGGAGCCGATGCTGCCATAGTTGCCGGAATGATCCATAGCGGCGAATACACGATTGCCGACATAAAGCGTGTAATGAAAGCGGGGACTGTCCCCACCCGCATGAGTTGGTAATATGGCGGTTTCGCTCGAATTTGAGAACAATCTTGGCGGAATCGTTCTTGGCGTTGATGAAGCCGGGCGCGGACCGCTGGTCGGTGCCGTATATGCCGCAGCAGTTACCGTTCCGCTGGATTTGGCAAAGCGACTGTTGGTTGGCGAGTGGAGCGGAATCAACGACTCGAAGCAGCTTTCGGCCAAACGCCGCGAAACGCTCGCAGAGGTCATAAAGACGACTGTCGGCTGCACATGGGCCATAGCCTCTGCATCGCCTCACGAAATCGACAGGCTGAACATACTCAAGGCAACCCATCTCGCGATGCGCCGCGCAGTAGAGGAGGTTGCGGCGAAGTTGGGCGAGGAGACGGCGCGAAAGATCACGGTGTTGGTTGATGGCAATCCTGTTCAAGGTTTGCCCTACAAATCACAGAATCTCGTAAAAGGGGACGCGAAAAGCCTATTTATCGCCGCCGCGTCGATTTTGGCCAAGACCGCTCGCGACGCAGATTGTCTGCGCCTTGAGGCGGAGTATCCCGGCTACGGCTTCGCCAAACACAAAGGATACCCCACGAAAGAGCATTTTGCCGCGCTCGCCAAGCTAGGACCGTGTTCCGAGCATCGACGCAGCTTTGGGCCGGTCGCCCAAATGACGCTTTTCTGAAGGAGGATTCATGCAAACCAAGGTAATGGGCATAGTAAACGTCACCCCAGACTCGTTTTCGGATGGCGGGCAGTTCTACCGTCCCGAGCAGGCGATAGCACGTGCCATGAACATGATCGACGAAGGCGCGGACATAATCGACCTTGGCGGCGAATCGACAAAACCGGGGACTGTCCCCATCGGCTGGGAAGAGGAATGGCACCGAATTGAGCCCGTTTTGCGGGGACTGTCCCCACTTGTTTTGGGGACTGTCCCCATATCTGTCGATACCTATCACCCCGAAACGGCGGAGCGCGCGGTGGGACTTGGGGCGCGCATCATCAACTGCGTCTATCCTGAGCCGATTTTGGATATGTTTGCGATTTGTGTGAAAAGCGATGCGGAACTTGTAATTCCGGCGAAGACAATGGGGACTGTCCCCAGTGAGATTGTGGGGACTGTCCCCACATATCTTGACCCGATGATAGGGTTTGGAACGACTCGGGAAGAAGATCTGGAGCTTTTGAGGTCTGTCCCCGAGCTGGCGAAGAAAGGGCGAGTTCTGATTGGCGCTAGCCGAAAGCGGATCGTAAAGAAACTGACGGGTGAGAAGGTCACTGGGCGGAATGTTGGCGGCAATCTAGGTATCGCCGTCTGGTGCGCAATGCACGGTGCAAGCGTCGTGAGGGTTCACGATGTTCGTGAGACGGTTCAGGCGCTCAAAGTCGTCGCCGCGCTGAGCGGGACGGGTTCTGCCGTATAATAGAGCCTCTTCAGCTTTCAAAAAAATTCAAGCGAGCCACTTGCCAAGCAGAAGGCTTTGTGCTATACTACATATTCAATGATGCGGTTCAGGTTGAACTGCGTCATATAATGCAAGGTAAACCAAGGGAAAAAACAACATGAAAATGCTGAAACTGTTCGGAATCAAAGGGGCGAGTCTTTGTGCGCTTGTCTCAGCAGTAGTCGCGCTTAGTGCCGCGCACAGCGCTTTCGCCGAGGATGCATACATCCAGTCCAACGGCGCAAATACGATCAACACCGGCTATTACGCAAGCGGCAAGACGAAGATATCCGTCGATTTCCAGTTGACGAAGATTGAAGCGAATCACGACACGCTGTTCGGACACTACGGAAACGACTTCTCGCTTCTTTGTTATTGTGTTGGTGGACAACCGTTTCGCGCAGAGGCTAAGGATGGCGGTCATCAGAACTGGCCCTTCCAGCCGGAAATCACGGTTGACACAGCGCGTCATGTTGTTGTTGTTGACGCGCCGAATCGCCACATAACCTTCAGCGCGGCGGACGGTACGCTTCAAGGCGAGCGCGACTTCTACACCGCCTGGACTCTGAATAACAAGTCCAACTGGCCGCTTCTCTTGTTCGGTTCAAGCAAGAACGTGGCGGGTGAGCCTCGCCAGTGTGTCTACGCGAAGATATACAGCGCGAAGATATGGGAGACCGAAAACGGTGTCGAAACGCTGATTCACGATTATGTGCCCGCGACAAAGGGTGGCGCGGTAGGCTTCTATGACAAGGAGACGGGCGACTTCCTTCCGGAGCAGCAGTATGTCGGTAGCAAGTTCACGGCCGGCGGCGACGGCGTGCTGGAGTTGGATGACGACCCGTATGTAGAGTCCGACGGCACTGGCGCGATCAACACGGGAATCGTTGCGCAGCCCAAGATGAAGATTGAACTCGACTATACGCTGATGGACGCGACAGATCCGCTGGAAGAAGGAGCGGAGGGGAACCATTATCAGCAGCGTCTTTTCGGGCAGGACACGATTGATAGCACTCCGCGTATTTCCGCCTATATCAACAACGACTGTTACATAACGCTTGCCTCGGGCGACGGGTGGAATGCATGGGCTTCCGGGTTGACAGCCACCAACAAGGAGCGCCACACGCTGTTTATCGACAATGTATCCGGCACACGCGGCTTTATAACGGGCGTAACCACGAACAAGGTTCAGACCGGTCAGGCCGACATCACCAAACGCGCCAACCGTCCGCTGGCTCTCTTCGGAGTTCCGTCCAACGAAGCCGGAACGTCGTTCAAGCTGTTTTCCAAGATGAAGGTCTATGGTCTGCGCATCTGGGTGGACGGCGTGCTGGTGCGCGACTTCGCGCCGCGCTGCATAAACGGCGTCGCAGGCTTTGAAGACCTCGCGATGGGCGGCTTCTACACAGGAGCTGGGCTTACTGCCGGAGGAAACGCGGCAACGGTTCTTACCGGACCGTCCAAGGAAGGCGAAGGCTACATACAGTCCGACGGCTCCGTCTACAGCGCGGTCGATACACGCTACTTCATCAACGCCAAGACCAAGGTCGTTCTTGATTACCAGTTGACGGCGCATGTCAACAGCGGTATCGTTATAGGCGGATATGGTGGCGGCGCGGGCGTTTCGACGATTCTTTGGTGCAAGAACGGTTCGACGCTGGTCATGGAAATGCACGACGGCACTCATGTATCAGATGCGGATAACCTGCTGTCGCCGACGGCGCCAGACCTTTCCCGTCATACCGCGATATTCGACGGCCCCAACCGCCATCTCTCGCTTCTTTCGCACACTGGCGAGGTAGAGGCCGAGACAGACTTCCTGGATGCTTGGACGCTGACCGGCACCGCCAACTGGCCGATGGTGCTCTTCGGGTCTGCAGCCGCGGCCTACGGAAGCCATGCGCAACGCGCAAAGGCGAGAATCTTCAGCGTCAAGGTTTACGAGGACGGGGAACTCGTCCACGACTATCTGCCGTGTATAAAGGAGGGCGTACCGGGCTTCAAGGACGACAAGACGGGGCTTTTCTTCTCCGGCTATGGCCTCACGGCGGGCGGCAACGTGCCTGAAGAGGCCGAGACCGATCCATATATTGAGACGGGCACGAGCGGCAAGGCGATTTACTTCGACACCGGCTATTACGTCTCGTCGAATACATGCATCGTCTGCGACTACATGCCGCTCAAGCAGTGGGCGGAGCAGCAGTTCCCGTTCGAGGCAGGTAATTCCGGCGTGGTAAACGACTATTCGTTCATGCGCATGTACGGCAGCGGCAGCACGGGTGAAGGCAACTATGCCTATGCCTGCGGAAAGAATCGCTACATCAGCATGGGCGTTCCGTATTCGCCGAACGTTCGGCATACGGTCACGCTCGACGCCCTCAACTGCAAGGCCAAGATTGCGACCAACGGCGAGACGATTCGTGAAATGAATATTGATGCTACCGCACGCGTGCCGCTTAAATCCCAGTCGACCTTGAAGATTCTCAGCGATGCGTCCGGGACTGGGCATTACTGCACCGCGAGGCTCTTTGGCTTCCAGATATACGAGAACGGCGCGCTTGTGCGCAACTACAGGCCGTATGTAAAGGACGGTCTCATCGGATTGATGGAAACAGCCAGCAACGGCGGCTTCCTGCCGATCGCCCAAGCGGAAAACTCCTCGCAGCTCTCTTGCGGCGGCAACATCGAGATAGACGGGCGCACGGACGCCTATGTCGAGAACGACGGAAAAACAGCGCTCAACCTCGGCTACAAGGCAAACATGAAATCTCGCATAGAGTTTGACTTCCAGTGGCTCAGGCTTACAGATGGCGGCGAAGTGGTCTGCGGTGCATGGAATACCGGGACGCTGCGGTATTGTTTCTGGCACTATAAAAACGACATCGAGGTCATATTCTCCGGCAACAGCAAGGGTTACCAGACGATCCCCGGAATTGCGCCCGACTTCATGCGCCATACTGCGGTGCTGGACATGAAGAACCGCTCGATCGCCTACGTGACCGGCGGCGTGTCCGTTCCTTTCACGGTAAACCCGTCCGCTCAATTCAATGCGACGGACGAGAGCGACGACGGTTTTGGTGTCTTCGACGGCATCCAAAACGACATCGCACAGGGCATGACGTCTTACGCCCGCGTCTACGCCGTTCGCATATACGAGGACGACGAACTCATACATGAGTTCCTGCCGTACAAGAACGGCGAGGTCGTCAGCCTTCGCGATACAAAGACCGGCTATGTAGCGACCAAGACTGCGAAGAGCGGCGTGACACCCGCTTGGCCGACTATCGGCGGCAAGGGCGTGGACGGCGCGGAGAAGTGGATCGTCGAGCCGCAGAGCGCGATGACGCTGACAAAGAGCGGCGAGCCCAAGACGATTACTGCATATGCCGCTGGTGCTGTTTCGTACAAGTGGACGAAGAACGGCGAGGCGATCGAAGGTGTCGCGAACGGCGAGCTGACCGTTTCCTGGGAGAAGCGCAGTGCGGGCAACACGGTCGATACATACACAGTAACGCCCGTCTACAACGTTTTCGGCACAGAAGTCGAGGGTGCGGCCAAGACCGTCGAGGTCACGAACGAGCCGCTTGGCCTGATGATCATCGTCAGGTAGTGCCTGTCCCCCCACAGGAGAGGCGCTTGGGAGCCAACTGGGGACTGTCCCTAGTTGGCTCCTATCAATAAGCTGACCCTTTTGCCCCCCAATCCTTTTTTGCGCAGTGGCTTAAAAGCAAGAATAGGAGGTAGTGTGATAGCCATGGCGGAAAACATTACGCACGATGTATCCGGAGTCAGGTTTTTACTTGTTGCAATGGCTTGCCTGTCGTATATCGCGGCTGCAGCGCATGGTGTGGACATGTCTGTGGTGTCCGGCGCGGGCTACCGGGCGTGGGTTGACGGGCGGCGCGTAGAGGTGCTGGAAATACCGGCACCGTCCATGCACGACCATCAGTTGCCGGATGATGCGGCTCGTCCGTATAGTGCAGCGATTTTCGACGCCGAGGGCACGGTCACCGTGCGTGTCGAGAGCGATGCGGATTTGTCAAACACGCGGATTCTGCCATTGTCACGTGGCATCGTTCCGCAACTGGACGGCGCCCGTGCGCTGACATTCAGGGCAAAACCGCCGTTCACTTTGTCGGTGGAGCCCATGTCGCGACATGAGGCGTTGATCTTGTCGGCAAGATCGCCTGACCCTGACCCGCCGAAGCAGGGCGACAAGGGCGTAATGTGGCTTGGCCCAGGCCGCCACCATTTCGACAAGCCAATAGAGTTGCGTTCTTGCGAGACGCTGTATCTTGCAACTGGTGCATTTGTCGAGGCGGCGGTGCGAGGAATTGGGACGAACATCACGGTCTGCGGGCATGGCGTCCTCTCCGGATTGTGTTGGCCGTGGCGAGGAGGTCCCGCCCAGCACATGTTGCGTTTCGAGGGTGCGGATTTGACGCTCCGCGACTTTACCGTGATTGGCAGCTATCACTGGACGGTCGTGCTGGATCGGATGTCCAGGGCTCGCATCGAGGGACTGAACATACTGAATGGTCATGTCCTCAATGATGACGGCATCGACATCTGCCATTCGCGCGATGTGACGATATGCGACTGTTTCATACGCTCGCAGGATGACTGCATAGCCGTGAAATACTGCTGCGAGGGATTGAAAGTCGAGAACTGTTCACTCTGGGCGGACGTTGCGAACATCTTTCGCATTGGCTATGAATGCCACGGGCCGCCTTGCCGTTTCGCCGGACTCCGCGTCCGCAACGTGGACATACTGCATCAGGCTATTTCCAACAAACGGCAGTGGCAGAACGCAGTCAACATTCAGGCGTCAAATGACGCAATCTTTGAGGATTTTGTCTTTGATGGACTTCGCTTTGACACGGTCAAGGCGGATGACAGACTTGCATCCGTTCGGACTCTGATCATTCGCGACGAGTGGCAACAGCACGAAAGGGCGGGACACGTTAGCGGAGTGACTTTTCGGAATGTCCGTTTGCCGCCAGACGCACCGCAAAGCGCCAACAATGCCATTTTTGTCAAGAGTCACGACAAGGATCATACCGTCAGCGGCATATTGAACGAATGTGCAAACGCCCGTGTTTGCATCGACGAGCCATGAACGGAAATGGCGGACCCGAACGACAAGAAAAAGTTGCTGTCCCCGGTGGGTTCCTGGCGATCCTTTCTTCTTTGCTGACCCATTAGATATTATCATTTCCGCGGCGGATTGAAAACCTTCGGGGGCCTTGACGCATGTGGGGGCTTTTGGTACAATTTCACCCGTAGCCCACAAAAGTGAATATTTGAGGATTGAAACTTAGATGCTGATGACTACTGCAGAGTGCCTTGCGAAGTACGGCAGCTTCTATCGGATTGCGCAGGCGATCCGATCTGGAGAGCTTCGCAAGTTGGCCCACGGTGTATATTCGGACGATTCTCGCCACAGGAACATTGAGCTGCTCCTGAAGAAGTATCCGACTGCGGTAGTGACGATGATGAGCGCATATTACTACTACGGACTTACTGACAATGTGCCGGACAAGATACATCTTGCGGTGGAGCGCGACGGAACCAAGATAAGGGACGCGTGCGTGGTGGAGTATTTCGTCCCAAAGGGCACCGGCGGCATCGGCGTCGTCAATGAGGAGCTTCACGGCATGGCGCTTCGCATCTTCGACAGGGAGCGCCTGCTGATAGAGACCATACGCATGCGCACCAAGATGCCGCTCGACCTGTACCACGAGGTGATAGGCAGCTATCGCAAATGCACCGAAGCGCTATATCCTGCGAAGATCGAGGACTATCTTGAGTCGTTCCCGAAGCGCAATGTGATATTCGATGCTATAAGGAAGGAGGTCTTATGATGAATTTCGACGCGCTCAAGGACAGGCTTGTTGCAGATGGATATTCGGACGACACCGCATACGCCAAGATTGCGCACGACATCGTCCTCAAGACCGTGCAGGACTCTGGCTTTCACGACAATCTGACGGTCAAGGGCGGAGTCGTAATGAGTTCGCTCACCGCCATGGCGCGTCGGGCCACCATGGATATGGACTTTGACTTTCTGCGCTACTCGCTTACGAACGACGCCATACGCAAGTTCGTGTCCAGGCTCAATCGCGTCGCCCCTTGCAAGATGCGCATCGTCGGCAAGATAGAGACCTTGCGGCAGCAGGAATACAAGGGCAAGCGGATACATCTTTCATTGACGGACGAGAACCGCCTTTCCATAGAGACCAAGATTGACATAGGCGTCCACACGCGAACGGATGTCGAGCAGACGGACCTTCCATTCAAGGTCGTCACGGACGAAAAGGATGTTGTGCTTCTGGTCAATCCGAAGGAACAGATATTTGTCGAGAAGCTGAAGAGCCTTTTGCGCTTCGGCAGCGCATCAACTCGGTTCAAGGACATATTCGACATGTACTACCTGTTAACCCGCACAAGGAAGACCGTAGTAAGGCGATATGTGAAGTTGTACATCTTCGACGACGCGGGAATGCGCGAAAACGGCATTGCGGACGTCGTTGGCAGGATTGAGCGTGTGTTCGGTAACAAGACGTTTATGCGCAGCATGTCGAGACCTGCGAATGCATGGCTTGATGTCGCACCAGAGAAGGTTGCGGCGGATATCGTGTCATTCATATCGTCGCTTTAGGTCATACATCGGGCCATGGCCAATTGACGTTCTCTCGCCTCGCTTGATTAGAGCGCGGCGGTTTTGGTATAATCTCCTTACCCTTATCTCGTAAAGCGGCGCAAGCCGCAATGCGGGGTTATAGTTCGGGAGCGGACAAGTAGCCAAAGGGCGAAAATCTTCCCGGGCTCATTGACTCAATCCGCAATGAGACATCAGAAAGCGTTGCCTATCCAACGGGCAAGAAGGCTGGCGGTAAGGGCAACAATTTCAAGACTAGCACAGGGAGGTAATCGAATGAGCAATGAGAGGCGTACTATTCTAATTGCGGGGATGGGGACATCCCCAGCCGTGCTGACGAATGCCGTTTGGTCGCTTGCACATAACAATACGCCCGTCATCCCTGATGAAGTTGTCGTGATTATAACAAAGAATGGAAAGGAGCTATTGAAGAGGGAGCTGTTCGAGAATGGTGTTTGGCGTGACCTGTTGGTGGAACTCAAGAAAGACAAGATTGACATCGAAGGTAAACTGCTTTTTGGCGAAACGTCGATTCGAGTGATCCCGGACGCAAACGGGAATGAGATTTATGACCTGCGCACAGGTGAAGACAATCTTCGAGCGGCGGACTTCATGTTGGCACAGCTTAGGCAGTATACCGAGGATAGCGGAACGGAACTTTATGTGTCGATAGCAGGAGGACGCAAGTCGATGAGCGCACTCTTGTTCTCGTGCATGACATTGTTGGGACGCGATTGCGACAAGGTGTATCATGTTCTTCTGCCGCAGGTGCTGGAGCGTGGTGTGTCACCGGCGTTCTACTTCCCGAAGTCAGGCATGACTTATGTCGCAAAGGCAGATGGGAAGAAGTACAACGCACGAAAATTGCAGTGTGAACTTTTCGAGGTCCCGTTCGTGCGCATGCGCGGCTGGTATCAGGAGAAGTTCAAGTCCATTCCACCGTCCTATCGCATGCTCATATCTAAGGTCCAGACCGTCGCTCCGCCCGCCGTCGCCTATCCCGAGATCGAGATCGACGCATGGAATGGGTGGGTGATGCTCAATGGCCGGCAAGTCGCCATGAGCCGTCCATGCTTTGCTATGTTGCTACTTCTTGCGAGTGGTGTTGACGCGAAGGAACATCACAAGCGGCTCCTCGCGGCGCACAAAGCACCAAATGTTGCTTCATGTGATTGGCTGGCGTCGTTTCAAGAAGGCTCGCTATTCTCCAACGAATCTGACATCGAAGACATCTACAAGACGATGTCCAACCTTCGCGGCAAGTTGAAGAATGCCGGTTTCGCAGATGCTGAATCCCTCGTGCCACAACGTGGCCGCGCCGTCATGTTCCCGCTTTCGCGCATCAAGTGGCGCAATGTTTCTAGCCTTGTGGATATCTGCGGATATCTTTTGTCTGGAAAGGAATGTTAATATGAGTTATACTACCCCCAAAAAGCGAGAGCTAACGCAAGAAATGGGAGTAATCTACATGGCTCTAGATGCTGTCACAAAATTCATGGCGAAATGGCTAGACGATAATCTGAAGGCATTGTCTCCAGATTATTGGGATCGGTATGTTGTGTCTTCTTTATATGAATCACAGCAGAAGACAGTGCGGGATAATGGGGCTAAATCATTGTATGATTTGGATCAGCCTACGATTTTAAGTGTGTTTCTTCAGAATAAGCCAGTTCTTCTTAGGGAATTCAAGGTTGATCCGCAGCTGTTTGGATATGCCCATAGCATCAAGGATATCAGAAACAAATATTTTCATAAAAATGCCAAGCCATTATCTGAACGCAGGTTCAATCATGATTTGGAGACGATAGCTCTGTTCCTTGAGGGGATGGGTGCGCCACCGAAGATTGTTGCTGAAGCTAGGGGAGGCCTGCAAAGGACTGTAATAGATATAGACAGCACAAAATCATCTGTGAGTCAAATGGATGTTTCAGCGAAAGAGGATGTGAAAATCTTGGTTTCACAAGTTAAAAACGTAACATCTACGGAAGAGGGGATGTGTGTTGCTAAATTAACCCCGCGAAGTATGCGGTTGCCAAAGTGGATTGACGATAAGATTTATGGAGAGCTTAAAGCTATATATTGTCCTTGCTGTCGTGACATGACGGTGATTGACTGGAGCCGGGCAGAGATAAAGAAGTACTTAGGAACGTATTTCCCGAGAAGTTATGTCGAGGCATTCTGTCTTTACAGTGATTACTTTAAGGCGAATTTCGAAGAGTACAAAGATCGTAAGAATCTATCTGTATTTGACTTTGGCTGTGGAACGGGAGGAGAAATATTGGGCTTCCTTGATGCGGTTGAACAGAATCTCCCGTATGTAGAGGTTGTGAAGGTGCGTGCGCTGGATGGTAATCATCATGCGCTTCGCGCTCTTGAGCGCATTATAGATCACCGGAAGGCCATCGGCGAGTTGACGGTCAACCTTAAGACGATGCCAGTAACGATTGATGACTTTTACGATCTTGGTGTTGTGAGAAGTGTTGTTGATGACACATTTGACTTCTTTATGACATGCAAAGCCGTTTGCGAGTTTGTCACAAAGCAACAGTTCGAGGAAAACAACCCGTACACGAATATCATCCAGGTGTTTTCGGACATTCTTGTGCCGGATGGCAAAATGCTGATAACGGATGTCTCGACCAAGAATGGCACATCGAAAGAATGGTTGCCGAAGATGCTTGATGTTGGAATCAAGGAGAGCGGCGCTGTTGTTCTTGCCAGAAATGAAGGCTTTAATGAGACCTTTGTGGTGAGGCATTCTCGTTTTGCATGTGATCAAAGCAAAATCGCTTGGCGCTTTATTGAACTTACAAAAGGAGACAACAAATGAAGAAAGATTGGATGATCCGTGAGACGGAACTTGATGATGATCAGCGGAATGTCTTATATGCGACACTTGATAAGTCGTGCATCGTTTCTGGGTGTGCTGGTAGTGGCAAGTCCGTATTGGCGCTGATAATGGCCAAGCGTATTCAAGCTCAACGTAGCAACGATTATCAGATTATCGTGTTTACGAAAGCGCTAAGCAGGTACATGAATGCTGGGCGAAAGGCTCTTGGCCTTGCAAAGACTTTTACATATCACTATGATTGGGTCAATAAACGTAATAAGCCAGCGTCCACTTATGTTATTGTAGATGAGATCCAAGATTTCACTAAGGAAGAGATTTGTGATTTTATTAAGGCCACGAGGGGATGTTTTTACTTTTTTGGAGATACAGCACAGTCTATTTATGATGGGCTAAAGAATACTCTTCCTGTTGATGACATTAGGTTCGAGATATCAGAGGCCAGAAATGCAAAAGTCTTTCCTTTGTATAGAAACCACCGGCTACCAAAGCCCGTAGCACGTGTTGTCCAGTTTGTTGGTGTTGACCTAGATCCATATGACGAGGGTGTATACAAGAGTTCAGAGACGGCAATTCCTAGATTCATCAAGTATAATGACGAGGATGAACAGATTTCAGCGATCCATCGCATCATTAAAGACAGGGAACTTGAAGATGTTGCTATTCTTTTGCCGCGCAATGAGGACGTAAAACGTGTCTATGATAAGTTGACCCAATTGGGCGGGAACTACGAAGTAAAGTACAGTGACAGAATGAATTTCCGAAATGGGCATGAAGATCTGGATTTTACAACCAGTAATCCCAAGGTCATGACGTATCATAGTGCCAAGGGGCTTCAATTTGAGGCGGTATTTCTCCCTCTTGTGGAGAAGTATTCAGTTGCAGATACCGTTTCAGACCGCAAGGCACTTTATGTGGCTATGACCAGAACTTATCGTTATCTTTATGTGATGTACAGTGGTTCGTTGCCGAGACGACTGCAAGCTGTGGACGCACAGCTTTACGCGTCAACCGAGAAAGACGAAGTAGAGGATATCTAAGATGAAAAAGTTTTACATTCCAACATCGTCGTTGAATTTCAACAACATACTCTCGACTGAGAGTGTGTCGCCGAAGGCGTTCTATGAGTGTCGCAAGTTCGGCTATGGACGCTGGACGTCGATTCCCGAAAATTCATGTGATTTTGTGGTGACGCTTTACGACCATCCTGGCTTGTTCGTTCGGGCGCAATCGGACCTAGAGGATCATCCTCTGTTGATTGAGTATTCCACGGATGAGGAATTCAAAAGGGTTGGTGACGGAATATACGTGAGTGACCACACGCTGTATTTCAACCCAGCGATTACGCGTTTCATATTTTTTACTGAACAGGACAAAAAGGTGGCGTTGTCTTTGACGGAAAGTAGTTTAGAGACAAAATTTGTTTCGGTATATGGGCGGCGAATTTCTGTGGAGACGTTTGAAAAACGATATGCGCCTATTGCCATTCATGGACCCGACAAGGTAAACGAGGCCGAAGTTGAAAAAGACAGGTCGATCAATCGGATGAAGGGGCTTCTTTATGGCTATTATGTGGGTGCGAGTGTTGCGGCTACACCAGAACAAGTCAGGGAACTGAGTACTTATCTCCAGATTCAGAACATTTTTGTCGCTATAGTATCGAGTGCCAGTCACATGCCGACTGATGCACAACGAGAACAACTGAAGTTGGCTTTTGCCGAGCTTAACCGCTTTGATCCCTTGTATAATGCATTGTTGGAATTTGAACGTGATACTTCGCGGGTTGATCAGTTGTTTGCTATTCTACGAAAGTTCGGGAAGGATATTTCTCCTAATGATGTTGAGGCGTTCGTCACTTCGCTGAAGAGCGAAGTTGCGGGTGATTGTTATGGCGTACGTTGGGTGAAGGATAAGGTTCAACGTGTTCAAAACGAGATGAATGGGAATCGAGTATACCCTTCACCGGAGAAGGACGAGATTCTTGTTATCGATGGAAAACTTGATAAGATCTCTAATGAATACCTTCCAGACAAACAGATGCAGAAGCTGTTTATGTCTTGGGCGAACGAGGTCCTTGTAAAACCTGAATTCAACGGTAAGGTGAGTTCCTGCAAGGAGGGGCTTGCTGATGCATTGACTTTTAAGGCTAAAGAGGTTCTTGGGTCTGAATGGGTTGACGGTAATTTTGTGCGACGTTATCTAAATGCGATGCGCAAGCACATCATTGGCAAGAATGAATTTACGGAAGAATGGAGGAACGGCTTGCTCCCGTCAATTACGGCTGTCTTGGCCAAAGGTGATGATTGGGAAGGATTGCTCAGATTCATGCAGGGCAAGGGTTTGACAGATTATCGTTTGGCCTTTGCTATATATGGGGAGCTCAACGGATTCGCAAATCTGACGAAGGATTTCACTGACATTGTTTTGTGCGGTCGGAACAAGCATTTACGTGCAATGTACCAGGAGTTCTACGGGCAGCTTCATGGTCGGCAGATCGATTGGTCGCAGCTTGATAAACCTTCGGTGGCGCAGCCTGACGTTGAGACTCTCAAGACACGGGTTCTCCGATTCTTTGACGGGCCTGGGTTTAAATGCAAGAAGAGCAAGGCGGAGAAGCAATCGTTGCGTTCGATCTTGCTGAACGTCTTCGAGCAGCTTACGGCGAATCCAGACCCAAGGGTGTTTATTCAATTACTCGCCGGGCGCAAGGATGGCTGGGACGAAAAAAAACAGCCATGGAAGATTATGCAGAAAGAATTTGCACCTGATTTCTCAAAAGGGACAAAGTCTAAAGGTAGAAAAAAGGCGAAAAAAGGTGATACGACGCAAGAGCTGTTGGGCATACCCATGGAAGATACGAAAACCAAGTTGATGCTTGACGATGCGGCTACATGGGTAGCTGTATGTGCAGGAATGATAGACGATGCCAAAGCGAGATCGATATTTGAGAAGGACGCTTATTGGTTTGTAGAGAATCACCAAGACCAATATGCAGACAATGTAAGAGGAGTAATACCAGGTTATTATTGCCAGAAAGACAAGTCAAATGCTGCTACGATTGATCGTTACAACGAACACCTTAAAAGTAAATTGAAACAGACCAATCAGACCAAACAATGGCTGGTTGATGTCTTTAAGAAGGTTCCAATTGAAAGAATAATCCGATATCTACGGGGTGCATATGTCTAAAGAGCGCGCAAGTCTTTGCATTGATTCTGGCGAAGTGATCGAGGCGATGGCGCCGGTCATCATTTCCGCTAGTCGTTCGACGGACATTCCGGCTTTTTATGCTGATTGGTTTCTGGAACGATTGAAGGCTGGATATTCTGTCTGGGTGAATCCGTTTAATCAAGAGCGATATCGCGTGTCTTTTGCCGACACGCGGATGATTGTATTCTGGTCGAAGAATCCGAAACCGATGCTTGAACGGCTGGACGAGGTGGAGTCGTTGGGTTTCAGGCAGTATTATTTTCAGTTCACGCTGAATGACTACGTAGCAGAAGGGTTGGAGCCGAATGTGCCGCCGGTTGCAGAGCGGATAGACACTTTTAGGCGACTCGCAAGGCGAATCGGGAAGGAGCGCGTCGTTTGGCGATTTGATCCATTGTTGCTGTCAGGTTCTTTGACGGTTGATGTGTTGCTTGAGAAGATTGCAACAATTGGTCATGAACTTCATGGTGCTACGGAGAAACTTGTCTTTAGCTTTGCGGACATTCAGGCGTATCGTAAAGTGAGCAAGAATCTTGCAGGTACTAATTGCCGTGAGTTCTCTTCTGAGGAGAAGATTGAATTTGCTAAAGGGTTACGTGATGTCAGTCTTTCTCTTGGCTTGGAGATGGCGACTTGTGCCGAAGACATTGATCTTTCCGAATATGGTATAAAACATAACAAGTGTGTGGACGATGATTTAATGGCTCGCTTGTTTCATGATGATGCGAAGCTAATGGACTTCATCGGCGCAGAATATGATATGATTGATGGCTGGACTATTAAGAAATCAAAGAAAGACAAAGGGCAGCGCAGGGCTTGTGGATGCATAGTCAGTAAAGATATAGGAATGTATAATACATGCCCACATCTCTGTAAGTATTGTTATGCCAACAGTAGTGACTCGGTAGTTCAACGCAATTACTCGAAACACTTGCAGAATTTGTTTTCTGATAGCTTGATTGAACAATGATTTCCATGTGGGGGGCATGAGTGTATGAGCTATGATTTTGATGTACTTAAGACGATGATTGAAGATGCAATATCGGAGTTGTATAGTGGCAATTGGTTTTTCTTTGAGCATGGTGTTGGGGAGTGGTCTATATCATCAGAATTCCATAGTATAATGAAGACGAAATACGGAGAGTGTTTCAAGGAATATGATATGGATGCTGAGTATAATTTAATGAAGAAAACAGATTGCGCGTATGCGGCGAAAGTTATTGTCGATGCTAATGGCAAGACGATGTATATCCGGCCAGATTTTATAGTTCACAAGCGGGATAGTTATAAAAGAAATCTCTTGTGTGTTGAACTTAAGCGCAAGGGCGGCAAATGGTTAAAGCATGATTATTATAAACTATCATTCCTAATACAAATGTGTAGTAGTGAGGCGGGAAGATATGTCCGCAATTACTCATTCGGGGTTAGCGTGTTGATGCTGAAGCGGCGCGTTGAATGCCGCTGGTATAAACGTGGCGAGATTATTGAAACTCGGCATGCATCGGTTGATGTTAAGCATAATGTTCCTTTCCTCATCTGGCAGTAATTAGATAGTCGTATAGCATGGATATCCGCAGATATCCAAAATCGCATATTGCCGACAAAGATATGCGATAATATCCTCGCATTCGCCAAGGAAGGTGATGCAGAAAGGAAGTTCACATGCGAGAGTTCTGGACAACAGTAGGTGCAATGGTGCTTGGATATTTTATGTATCTTGGCATACAGTCGATCCGCAAAAAATAACAGAAAGGGGGCATTAGATGTTGCTACAGTACATTGTTGCATTCATGATTATTGGCTTGATAGGGGTAATCGTATCGGTGGTAAGACGAAAATGACTTTAGGGGTTGGTGCCGGCGAAGGGCTTGGCATGGTGTGCGGCCGCCGAACATGTCTTATCCACGCCGTGCGCTGTTGAAAGCGGAGCTTGTGAATTCAGGAGGTAAAACAATGAGTGCAAAGGCAAGAAAGCCGCAAGGCGATAAAGAAGACCATAATGAAATGCGAACGGTGACAATCGCTCGCGCACTGAAGGAGAAAGAGCGGGTGGCACGCAAGCTAAAACGCGCACGCGAGCTGTTTGCGCGTGTCAACAGCGTGCCGGCTGGAACGAAGCGCCCTGTGGACGCAAAGACTGCGTTCGAGGATGTTCAGCGGCTTCAGAATCGATATCTGGAGCTAAAGAAGGCTATTGCCGCCGCAAATGCCGATATCTCCGCGCAGCTTACCGAGATGCTTGTCGTTCGTGCAGAAAAAGAGTTCTACGAAAGGCTTGAATGCAAGGAGATATCTTCTTTTGACGAATGGGAAGATATGGCTGATGGTAGTAGGATCCGACGTCCCGTAAACACGCCATACGATGCCTATATTGATGAAGCCAAGCGCAGGGAGATGGTCGAATCGCTTGAGGAGCGCCTAGACAGCCTTCAAGATGAGGTGGACGCTTTCAACGCCACCCACACGCTTGAGGTGGCGATGTAGAATTTACGAACTGCCGAAGGCGTGGATGTGCGGGCATGAAAAACCGGTTGGGCACGGGAACTAACCTGTAATATATTCAAGGGAAACAATAAACATGAAGATCAGTAAATGTGAAATCGTGTCTGTCAACGCTCTGCATTCAAAATTTAGCGTCCCGCCATGCGCACAGCCATGCTGTAGGCAGTTCGGCTTTTAACTTCAATCCAAGAAAGGAGAAGCGTATGCGTATAGAAGACGGGTTGCTGCGTCGAGAGTGTGATGTCGTATGTGAAGATGAATGTCATTCGGCGACTTACATTCGGGCAGATCTTCTTAGTCCGCATGAATTGGACAATGCTGGGCTATTGAAGGTTGCGAAGGACAAGGGCATACTACAAAACTACGACATGATATTATGAGACTTCTGGAAATAGCACTAGCGGTTGCGTTGTTGTCTGGAGGGTGTTGTTGCCCGAAGGTTGCAATGCTGAATAATGGTGATGCGGTGGGCTCGCTTTACTATCATGAGCGGCGGGTGGAAGGCGAGTTGATGATTGAGATGTGGGTTGATTTCACAACGCGTAGATTGCGGTTCAAGTGCTCGCCGCATGATGCGCTTGGATGG